>NZ_WQNP01000099.1:0-368 GCF_018783905.1 Ruminococcus sp. MCC718 | reverse complement strand
CCGAGATAATGTAGACCCTCACGAGTTCTACTTACTGCTTTATCGTGTATGCTTTGGATTGACCGAAATCATATCTACTCACAAGTTCTTGTACACTCCACAGTCGTAAATTCCCGAAATAGCCTTCGGTACATACCTACGTTCGCGTTTATTTATGCAACTTCGTAAGTCATAGCATCTCTCAAATTAAGTGCAGCATTGAAATCTCTGTCTTCGATATAACCACAAGCACATTTGAAAATTCTATCTGAAAGTTTTAAATCTTTCCTGATATTTTTGCAGCAATGGCAGGTTTTAGAAGATGGATACCATCTGTTTGCCACACGAAGTTCCATTCCATTTTCGTTGCATTTAGCTTGAAGTTTTAT
>NZ_WQNP01000012.1:0-10548 GCF_018783905.1 Ruminococcus sp. MCC718 | reverse complement strand
CGGAATATATGGCTCTCATTCTCCGGAATGGTGGCTCTCAAAGTCCGGACAGGTGGCTCAAAGAGCCCTGGAATAATCACTGGATTTTTGATAGTGGTAAGCAAAATGGTTTTAAAGCTCTTGTTTATATGCATCGTTGGAACGCAGATACCATTGGTAATGTTCGAGTTGAGTATCTTCATCGTATTCAGCGTGTATATGAAAAAGAGATTACACGTATGCAGGAAATTATAGACAACAGCCACGATAACAAGGAGATTTCCAATGCTACAAAGCGGAAGGAAAAGCTCCAAAAACAAATTAAGGAAACCAAAGACTATGATGCTAAAATCGCTCACTTGGCTCTTTCCCGTATCGACATTGACCTTGATGACGGTGTAAAAGTTAATTACGAAAAAGTGCAGACCGCCGATGGAAAGAAAATGCAGATTTTAGCGAAGATTTCGTGAGGAAATAGTATGCCGAAAAGAACTTATGTTAATATTGATGAAGTGCCTTATCAATATAAGAACCGTAAACTTCAGATAGGAAAAAGTTATACGTCGCCTGATTTTAGTAGCCACATAGTTTTAACAGATGATATTTTTACATATATTGATTTTTATTTTTCAAGCCACAAAAAAGCGATGAAATATCATAATTCAGCTGTATCGAAAATCAAATATGGCGATGAAAAGAAATATCACTATTCGTTTTATTGGAAACAAGCAATGTCATTTTATAAAGCTGCAAAAACATTGCCGATGGAATCAGTTCCGTTAGTATCATATTATTCAATGCTAAATGCAGTAAAAGCATTCTTAGCTTTTAAATGCGAGTATATTGAGGATTTTGTAGAACATTTTTCAAGACATGGACTATTTGAAAATACCGCTATTTCTGGAAATGAGCTTTCAACTATACATGTGGGACATCAAAATAAAGGTGTTTTTGTCTTGTTTGGAAGAATGCTTGAGCAGAACTTTGATACTATTTGGGCAGGCGGAAAACTAAATACAGTTACATTGAAGAAATTATTATATAATTTAGCGTTTATTCATCGTGCCTATATAACTACATATAACACCCCAAGAGGAGCAAGAGTACCTGAATTATTTATACCTGTTAAAACAGCACAAGCTCCGTGCTACTACAAGGGAAATGATAGCAACCTATACTTAAAATTTGAAGTAGACCATTCTTTGTTTGGAGTTGCACCGGTTTCTATTCCAGTTGTATATGTAAACAGTATATCTTCAAAATTTAAGATTTCCGATAATAACAATTTTGTGTTACAAAGTGTAAATGGGGCAAAAAGAAACCAAGATAGTTTATCATCAGAGTTTAAAAACGAGAATGATGAATTAAGGCGAGAGTTTCAATATATTCGTTCGAGCAAGAAATTGTGGTATTTGAAAAGAACGGCATTGAATCATCCAGAGGTTATGAATCTTAATAGTATGTTAATTATTATGGCAGCTATGCATAGGGTTAGTGAAATTGTTCGATACAAACCTGAGCAAATGGCACATTTGTTAAATTCAAAAGAGAATTGGTTGTTGCATGAATTTTTAACATTGGCGTTAGACCAATTCATTGATGAATTAGCCGCAGAGATTACAGGGCAAGATATAATGTGTACAGGAGTAAAGTAGGAGATACCATGGCAGAACTAAACTTAAAACAGATTACAGACAAATTAAATAGTGAGTTTGCAAGCGATGTCCGTAAACTTGTGTTTTGGTATGATGCCAATGCGGAGTTTCAGGAGGATATTGACAGCATAGAACTGGAAAATGCCAAGGTTCTGCATCTTGAGCCAGACAACCAGTTCTATATCAAATACTTCTTGGAACGAGAGGATACGACAACCAATTATCTTGTTTACGCTCCGTTTGCAAAACCAAGTATAAGGGACAATCATCTTGCAGATACAATCCGATATTCCAAAGAATTTTTTGCTGACCGTGCTTCCCTGCTCACGCTTGATTTGGGTATTGATGAACGGTACAAGTCTGTCATTCAGCATTATATTAAATTCTTTGCGAATAAAGACAGAACACAGAAGTTTTATGATTTGGAAATAGAGAATTTCAACAGAAGTACAATAGAAGTTGCTTTGATGAGCGTGCTTTGCAAGGATAAGACCGCTTCTTTTGAAGAAGTGTTGCGTTCAATATTGACAGATTATGAATTGCAGGATAACAAATACCTGACAGAGTTTGAGAAGTATGATTTGCTTTCTGCATTTTGGCAGCAGGCAGATGTGGCATTTGGATATAATGACCCGAAGCCAACACTTGAAAAACTCGTTATCACGATGTTTGTTACTTATGCGGCTAAGAGTATTCATACGGATATGCCGCAGGCTTGGAAACCATTTATTTCTTATAAATCCGGTAATATCATTGCGTTTATAGATAACTTGATGAATAGCTATTTGTATGGTACTCGTTTTGATGAGATTTCAGAGATTATTTATAATGCAATCAATGGTAAAAATTATCTTGAGAAGATGGAAGTGGAAACACTTGTAGATTGCAATATCTTTGCAGGTGTTGATGAACTTCTGATTAGTTGGATTATCGGCAGACTTGAGAATGAGGATATAGGAGCAAAGCTGAATGGAAAGACGATTCCGGAGCTTTGTGTAGAACGCAGAAAGCAACATTTTGGAAAGAACTTCCGCAGTGAGTATTTTATTCTTCAAAATGCCTTTGATATGATTGCTGAAGGTAAGTATCAGCCAGTCAGCGGTATCAAAAACTTGGTTAAGGAATATACGGAGTCAACTTATAAGATTGACCGCTATTATAGATACTTCTATTTTTACTTTGATAAATTAGAAGATACTGCACA
The DNA here is from genome assembly GCF_018783905.1 of Ruminococcus sp. MCC718. Taxonomy (NCBI): domain Bacteria; kingdom Bacillati; phylum Bacillota; class Clostridia; order Eubacteriales; family Oscillospiraceae; genus Ruminococcus; species Ruminococcus sp. MCC718. Next base: position 7,710 of record NZ_WQNP01000012.1, on the reverse strand, counting down.
GTTTGAAAAAATCAGGGAACTGGTTGAGAATATTTATACCAATGAGTATCTGAACCGGATTACAGTGAACTGGAACAATGAACTTGCAGACGCAGATGGAGAAACAGGACTTACATTGCAGAGAGATTTCTTTGCAAGGCATATCAATTACTCAAAGGATAGAGTTGTTGTTATTATATCCGATGCACTCCGTTATGAGGTTGCACATACCCTGTTTGAAAAAATGCAGGCAGATGAGAAGTGCAATGCTTCTATCGGAGCAATGCAAGGCGTTCTTCCATCTTATACACCGTTAGGTATGGCTTCGTTACTTCCGCATAAGACGATTGAGTACAGTCCGTCTTATGATGTACTGGTAGACGGAAAAGCGTGCAGTTCCACGGAGCAGAGGGAAGCTATTCTTAAAGAGTATAAAATAAACAGTAAGTGCGTTCAGTTTGATTCAATGAAAACAATGAAACAGGCAGACCTTCGTTCTATCTTTACCGGACAGGACGTTGTGTATATTTATCATAATCAGATAGATGCCCGTGGAGATAAAGCGGCTTCTGAAAATGAAGTCTTTACTGCTTGCGAAGAAGCAATTGAAGAGATTTATACTTTGATAAAGAGAATTGCATCGCAGGCAAATACTTATCATTTTATTGTGACGGCAGACCACGGATTTATTTATAAGAGAGATAAAATTCAGGCAACAGATAAGATTGCCGGAGCTGCTTCAAAATCAAACAGCGTTGGACAGCGTTATTCCATATCTGCCGAAGAAATCAAGGCAGACGGAGTTTGCCATACAACGGTTGGTAAGGTACTTGGTAGTGCCGATGAGCGTATTGTATCGTTCCCGCTTGCTTCAGATATTTTCAAGGTGGCAGGAGCAGGACAGAACTATGTCCATGGTGGCTGCTCTCCGCAGGAAATGCTTGTACCAATGATTGATGTGAAAGTAGATAAGGGTAAAAAGGAAACAAGCCTTGCAGAGATTGCTCTTGTAAGCCTGACTTCAAAGATTACAAATCTTATCACGACACTGGATTTTGTTCAGACAGAGCCGGTAAGTGATATTGTGAAAGAAACAAGCTACCGAGTATATTTCATTTCTGATAGTAACGAGAAGATTTCTAATGAGAATATTGTTATTGCTGATAAGAAAGATAAAGATACGACGAAGCGTATGTTCAGACTCCGCTTTAACTTTAAGAACAAGAAATACGATAAATCACAGAAATACTACTTGGTTGCTTATGACGATAAGAATGATATAGAAGTTCTTCGTCACGAGATTATTATGGATATTGCATTTGCCGATGATTTTGGCTTTTTCACATAATATCTGAAAAAGGGGTATCGCCTTATGAAAAGATGGGAAGTCTCATCAAATTTAATCGGCTGCTTTAATCTGATTTTCTATTCCAGTACGGAAGGTGCGGTATATAAGACATTGGGTGTTGAATAAAAAGATAATGCAATGATAGATTTTAAATTGTGCAGACGGTCTGCACAATTAGGAAAGGAAGGCTATGGAAACAAAGCCAAGGATTTTATACTTACAAAAAATTTTGCTGGAAAGAACAGATGAAGAGAATCCTCTTTCCACAACACAGTTAATCAATATATTGAATGATGAATACGGAATATCTGCACATAGAACAACGGTTACAAAAGACATTGCTGCACTTCAGGAGTTTGGAATGGATATTGTTACTATTCATTCTACTCAGAGCAAATATTTTGTAGCCAGTCGTAAGTTTGAATTGACGGAACTGAAATTGCTGATAGATGCAGTAGAGTCATCAAAGTTCATTACAAAGAAGAAAAGCGATGCACTGATTGAGAAGATACATACAATAACAAGTGCAGGGCAGGTGGCAAAGCTGAAGCGTAATAACTATGTGGTCAATCGAATTAAGCCGGATAATGAACAGATATATTACATCATTGACGCTATAAACGACGCCATCAATGCAGGTAAGCAGATTTCTTTCCAGTATTATGATTATACCGGATTAAAGAAAAAAGTTCTGAAGAATAAGGGCGAAATTTATAAGCTGAGTCCGTACAAACTTCTTTGGAATGGGGATAATTATTATGTTATCGGATATTCTGAGAAGAAAAGCAAGGTTATCAATTTCAGGGTAGACCGTATTGCTTCAAAACCTGAGATATTGGATAAGGACATTATCCCAATGCCTGATGATTTTGATATTGAAAATTTCACAAAAGAAGTGTTCTTTATGTTCTCAGGCGAGAAAGTTTTTGTGGATTTAAGGTGTGATAACAGTTTGATGAAAACAATGGTTGACCGTTTCGGAGAAGATGTGACAACCCTTGCGTATGATATGACGTCTTTCAGAGTACAGACCGAAGTATCAGCCAGCCCTACCTTTTTCGGTTGGGTGTTTGGCTTTAATGGTAAGGTACAGATACTTGCACCGGAGAGTGTGAAAGAACAGTACAGACAAATGATTGCAAAAGCCGATGAGAATATGCAAGAAAGCGAATAGTGCATATTTGAAATTGTGCAGACGGTCTGCACAAATTAGGTAAGATTGAATTATAAGACTATGAAGCGAGGTAGTGGATATGGAAAAAGACCCGTTTAAGGAATATTTAAGGGAGTCTGAACCGGATAAAGCTCATAAGGGTTATGCTTGGAGTACGGCAATCGGACTTCAGGCGGTGGACGGACTCAAACCATCTAAATATTTGATTGATACTGCCATTCAGAATATTGAAGGCAAAATCACGATGAAGGAAGCACAAAGTCTTATTGACAGCTATTATGAAGAAAGACCAGTGCATTTGTCTGATGATGAACGTACCGAAGAAGCAGATAAGGTTTCTTCTCGTATTGCAGAAATTCTTTCTGAAACAGCGTTCTCATTTTCTCCGAATGAGTATATCTCTATCCACCGCAAACTCTTTCAGGGGATTTATAAACACGCCGGAAAAATTAGAGATTACAACATTACAAAGAAAGAATGGGTGCTTGATGGGGCGACTGTTATGTACGGTAGTGCTTCAGAACTGAGAGCCACACTTGAATATGATTTTTCGCAGGAGAAGGACTTTAGTTATAAAGGGCTTTCCATGGACGAGATTATCCATCATCTTGCTGTATTCATTTCAAGGTTATGGCAAATCCATATCTTCGGGGAAGGCAATACAAGAACAACGGCAGTGTTCTTCATCAAATATTTAAGGACACTTGGGTTTTCTGCAACCAATGATATTTTTGCGAAGAATGCGTGGTATTTCCGAAATGCACTTGTCCGTGCAAACTATACGAACCTGCAAAAAGGTATTCACGAAACAACAGAGTATCTAGAAGCGTTTCTCAGAAATCTGCTTTTGAACGAGAAAAATGAGCTTCATAATCGAAATCTTCATATAAGTGGACTTTTGAATGAAGAAAAAGTGGACATTGAGAATGAAAAAGTGGACATTCAAGACACAAAAGTGGACATTGAAAGTGTACTTTCCCAAAAAGGCAGTGATTTCTCAGTAAAAACGACGGTTCATATCCATAGACTCTTTGAAAAGTTTGGCTTTGATGAGGTGTTTGGAAGAAGTGCTGTTATGGAACTTCTTCAACTGAAAGGTTCAGGTGCTTCAAAACTTCTTTCCAATTTGGTGCAGGCAGATATTATTGAACCAGTATCCGGTCACGGAAAAGGAAAATATAAATTTAAGATGTAATTTGGGCATTGTAGAATTTCCACTCATCGAGTGGAAATTTTGCTTATGAAAGAAGTTTATGCAGATTATCTGCACAAACTCGAAACAACTCAAAAACTTGAATTTTAACATTGTATAAGTTAAAATGAAATAAATTGAGTTAAAAAGGAGAATGAGAAATATGCTTACAAGCGTATTCGGGATTTCTATAAAATATGAAGCATGGAATCATCAGGATTCTTTGCCTGTTTATATTGCAGGGAGTTATGATTTTCAAACAGCATATATTGGAAACAGACGCTGTATAATGCTTGCTCCAACAGAAGAACTTGCCACACTTCCGGCATTGAAAAAACAAATTGCAAAAATACAGCAGATTGATAATGTACCAGTTGTATTTGAACTTGCAACGGTATCAAATTATCGAAGAAAAAGCCTTATAGAAAATAATATACCGTTTATTACTGATAAGCAGGTCTTTCTTCCTTTCATTGGAACAATGCTTACAGATGAGAAAGAACCCCCTAAATTGAGGGGTAAGTTTGTTTACTCCACGCAGCAGTTGTTTTTATTTTATCTGTACAGTAAGAAAAAACGATTGTATATTTCAGAAGCCGGAAAAGTGCTTCCATTTACAGCAATGACCTTGACCAGAGCAGTAAAGCAGTTGGAAACGACGGATTTGTTTTTGGTAGCAAAAGACGGTGTCAACAAGTTTATTGAGTCAAAATATAAGCGAGATGAATTATTTGAAAAAGCAAAAGTATATTTGACGACTCCTGTTCGAAAAACAGGATATATAGATAAGGCGCAAGTTACAGAAAACATGGTCTTTGCAGGGGAAACGGCACTTTCTGAAAAAACAATGCTAAATCCCAGCCGAGTTGTTACCTATGCAATTAGTGAGAAAGATTATGATAAAACCTTGCTGACTGATGAATTGATAGACCCGGATAAACAGATAAGACTTGAATTATGGGCATACAACCCGAAACAATTTTCAGAGGATAACAGTGCTGATGATATTTCCATTGTTTTGTCTTTTGCAGATACAAACGATGAGAGAATTGAAGAAGCAGTAGATGAATTACAGGAAAGAAGGTTGAAGGAGTAATGGTCAGCGGATTTACAAAATTTAAGGAAAGATTTCAGGGCTTTGAAAATCAATATGTCATCATCGGTGGGACAGCTTGCGATTTGATTATGGAAAACGAAGAATTACCGTTTCGGGCTACAAAAGATGTAGATATTGTACTGATTGTTGAATCCATAACAGCGGAGTTTGGCAGGCAGTTTTGGGAGTATGTCAAGGAAGCAGGATATGAGCATTTGAATAAAAGTACCGGAAATGCACAGTTTTATCGTTTCACATCTCCGAAAAGCAAAGAATATCCATACATGATAGAAATATTTTCCAGAAATCCAGATTTTATTATATTGGAAGATGATGCAGTTCTCACACCGATTCCGATAGACGATGAAATCTCCAGCTTGTCGGCAATCCTTCTAAACGAAGCGTATTATGAATTGCTAAAAACCGGACAAATGATGGTTGATGGCATTCCGGTATTAAGTCCGACTTGCCTGATACCATTTAAGGCAAAAGCGTGGCTGGATTTAAAAGAACGCAAGTTGAATGGAGAGCAGGTTGACAGCAAAAATATAAAGAAACATAAAAACGATGTGTTCCGATTAGCACAGTTAATCACAGCCAATACAAGGCAAGTTCTCAGTTCGGAAATAGCAGAGGATATGAAAAAGTTCTTATCTGAAATAGCTGATGAAACAGTGGATTTAAGATCATTAGGCATTAGAGGGACGGATAAACAAAAAATTATAGATATGTTGTACCTGTGCTACAATTTGAACGATAATACATAATTTTTCTCTAAAGCCAAAAAAAATTTCATATTAGAGGCTGTATTTTCACCCTCCTTCTTTTGTATATATGAAAGATATTTTTTTATGTACGAAGGAAGGAGGTTTTTTCATGCCTAAAGTCAGAAAAGAAATTCCAGAATTGGAAAAGCTGGTGCAGGTCGGAAGAAAGAAATTTGTCCGTTATGAGGAAGGGGCACAATTATATTCTATGGGGTTGCATACATTTCAGAAATTAGCGAAAGATGCAAAAGCAGTCTATCATGTGAAGAGAGTTGTTCTGGTTAATACAGAGATTGTGGATGAATATCTTGAGAATTTCAGAGATGAATTATAAAAAATAAAATGTAATACATGAGGAGCAAAACACGTTGACTTGTTGTCGGACATAAAGTATAATAGTGTTGTAAGGAAGGAGGAAATAGTATGGCAAAGATGGGAAGACCAAAGAGTGATGACCCCATGAATTATCGTTTCACCATCCGTTTCTCCAATGCTGAGCAGAAGCAATTGGAAGCTTATGCTGAAAAGTACAATCTTACAAAAGGGCAGGTGCTTAAGAAAGGATTGGAACTATTATACCGACAGGACAAGCACAGCTAAGATGCTCCTCACAATTAGTGAGGTGAGAGGATGGCAAAATCAAGAAAAGACAGCCGGGGGTATGTGTTGCGAACCGGTGAGAGTCAGAGAAAAGACGGTCGCTATTCTTATTCTTATACAGATTTAGATAAAAATAGACGAACTGTTTACGCAAAAACATTGGTTGAACTCAGAGCAAAAGAAAGAAAAATCATCCGCGACAAAGAAGATGGACTGAATCCGCAGCTGGCTGACAGGATAACGCTGAATGAACTGTATGATCGGTTTATCGAACAGAAATATGATTTGAAACCATCAACAAAAGTGAATTATCTCTATATGTATAATCACTTTGTCAGACCAACATTTGGAAAAAGATTGATTGGTAAGATCAAATATTCTGATGTGAAAAAATTCTATTATCGTATTATCCTGGATGAAGAAATGAAAGCAAATACGCTGGATAGTATACATACACAGTTGCATCCGGCATTCCAGATGGCTGTAAGGGATGGACTGCTCAGACAAAATCCGACAGACGGATTAATGGCAGAAATCAAAAAGAGCCATATCTGGGAAGATAATCCGAGACATGCGCTTACGATTCCACAGCAGAAAGCTTTTATGGATTACTTAAAAGCCCATCGGGAATATCAAGGATGGGTACCTATTATAACAGTCCTTCTTGGAACAGGAATGCGAATTGGTGAATGCATCGGTCTTCGATGGGATGACCTGGATTTTGAAAAGCGTATTATCAGTGTGAATCATACTTTTATCTACAGACCTGATGAAAACAGAAAATCGGTCAAGCATATTTCTACACCAAAGACGATTTCAGGACGGAGAACCATTCCGATGATCGATGAAGTGTTCAATGCTTTTCTGGATGAGTATGAGATCCAAAAGTGCATTGGCTTTTCCTCAGAAGAGATTGATGGATATTCAAATTTCGTTTTTGTAACAGCAACCGGAACGGTATATTTACCAAATGCAGTTAATCGAGCGATTGAAAGGGCAAGAGTTGCATATAACAAAGATGAAATAGAAATAGCAGAGAAAGAGGATAGAGAACCACTCATTATTCCTCATTTTTCAGCCCATCATTTGAGACACACATTTTGCACAAGATTGTGTGAGAATGAGTCGAATTTGAAGGTGATCCAAAGTATCATGGGCCACTCAGATATTACAACAACCATGGATATTTATGCGGAAGCGACACAGGAGAAAAAGCAGGAAATTGTTGCAAATCTCCAGGGAAAGATTATAATATAATTAGTGATGTATCATGTTTTTGAGGACATGTGCGCACCATAAAAGTAGAGGGAGATATATCTTCCTCATCTATTAAATAAAAACTTATACTACACAAAAGACACAGCCGACTTGGGGCTCTATGGATCTCAATGGAAGACCAAAAAAATCAGTTTTTGGATGTGTGCGGTGCCTGACGGAGCTCAGTGGACAAGGGTGGAAGAGATCGTTCAATTAATCCCGACAATGAAGTCCTTAGATGGTGTAAATAAGAAAAATGATGTAAATAATACAGCTTCTGAAGCACCTGAAAAAAAT
>NZ_WQNP01000098.1:0-696 GCF_018783905.1 Ruminococcus sp. MCC718 | reverse complement strand
GAAGAACTATCACCACAAGAAGAACTCGTGCAGGATATTGTTTCTATTCTTCATGTGTTCTCCTGCAGGTTGTATGGACTCCGTAAGTATAAAAAACAAATAGAGAGGGATGAAGAAATTGTTAAAGAGCTTCAAGACGGAAATCAATCCCACACCGGAGCAGAAAATCAGGATTCACAAGACGATAGGCACTTGCCGATATGTCTATAACTTCTACCTTTGTCACAACAAAGCCTTGTATGATAAAGGTGAAAAGTTTATGACTGGTAAGGGCTTTAGTGTATGGCTTAACAATGAATACATTCCAAATAATCCTGATAAAGCATGGATTAAGGAAGCGTATTCAAAAGCCGTGAAAAGATCCATCGAAGACGGATGTACTGCTTTTACAAGATTTTTTAAACATCAGAGTGATTTTCCTAAATTTAAAAAGAAAGGTAAATCAGATGTAAAAATGTATTTCGTTAGAAATAACCCAAAGGATTGCGTGTGTGAAAGGCATAGACTTAAGATTCCAACTTTGGGTTGGGTCCGCATCAAAGAGAAAGGATATATTCCAACAACAAAAGATGGATATGTAATCAAAAGCGGTACGGTTTCAATAAAAGCTGACAGATACTATGTTTCAGTTCTTGTAGAACTGCCGGATAACAAGACAGCTGATAATTCCAATGAAGGAATTGGCATTGATCTTGG
>NZ_WQNP01000097.1:0-275 GCF_018783905.1 Ruminococcus sp. MCC718 | reverse complement strand
AAGTGGTTTTATGGCTTAATGACCCGCCCCGATATGAGCATAAAAGTGGAGCGTAAGCTTCACGATATGCGAATATTGGGGTGCTATGTGCCAGTGGCACATGTTTAGCACCGACCGAAGCGGAGCGTAGAAAGAATTGTGGAAGTACGAAGTACGGAACAATTCGTATGGCATCTTTTGACCCCAACATCATAGGTATTTGTGTCTGTTTTTAGATTTCCAGGTTCCCATGCCATGAATATACTATAATTTCTGATTTTTGGCTACCTTAACCC
>NZ_WQNP01000096.1:0-241 GCF_018783905.1 Ruminococcus sp. MCC718 | reverse complement strand
TACTGGAAGATTATAATGATGTATTTGCAGATATCATAAACGGACTGATTTTTAAAGGAGAACAGCGGATTCTGCCGGAATCTCTGGAAAATGCAAAAGTCCACTCTCAATATAAAGCAGAAGATGGAAAAGTCCATGAACTGGAGAGGGATGTCATAAAATACTGGAAAGAGAAAAAAGTCGAACTGGCGATCTGCGGGATCGAAAACCAGAGCAATGTGAAAAAATATATGCCGTTCCG
>NZ_WQNP01000095.1:53679-54490 GCF_018783905.1 Ruminococcus sp. MCC718 | reverse complement strand
TTCAAGGAACACGCAGGTTATCCGAAGTTTAAGAGTAAACACGATAATCATAAGTCATATACAACAAATTTTACGAATGGAAATATAACAGTAGATTTCGGGTGCAATAGAGTAAAACTGCCTAAATTAAAAGGAGTAAAAGCAAAACTGCATAGAAATTTTATCGGACAGATAAAATCAGCAACGATATCACAAGTTCCGAGTGGAAAATATTATGTATCAATTTTAGTGGAAACAGAACACGTGGAACTGCCACATATAAATCAAAATACAGGAATAGATTTAGGTGTTAAGGAGTTATGTATTACTTCTACTGGAAAGAAATACGAAAATCCAAAAATCATCAGAAAATACGAAAAGAAACTGGTGAAACTGCAAAGGCAGTTAGCCCATAAAGAGAAAAGAAGCCAAAATTACTGCAAAACAAAGAAAAAGATAGCATTATGCCATGAAAAAATAACAAATACCAGAAAAGATTACCTGCACAAGATGTCCCATGAGATCATCAGCGAAAACCAAGTGATAGTTTCGGAAGATTTGCAGATAAAAAACATGGTAAAAAACCACCGTTTGGCAAAGTCTATAAGTGATGTATCATGGTATGAGCTGACAAGACAGTTAGAATATAAGGCAAAGTGGAATGGCAGGAAATATGTCAAAATAGATAGATTTTATGCCAGTAGTCAGCTGTGTTCCGTCTGTGGATACCAAAATACAGAGACAAAAAACCTGTCCGTAAGGGAATGGACATGTCCTGTCTGTGGAACAAATCATGACAGGGATATCAACGCAGCAAAAAATATACTGGAAA
>NZ_WQNP01000095.1:0-53669 GCF_018783905.1 Ruminococcus sp. MCC718 | reverse complement strand
GAATGAACGCCTGTGGAGATAGTAGGTTACGAGGTCTGCGAAGCAGGAAGCCCATTGGCTTTAGACAATGGGTAGTTCACCATTAGTAGTTCAATAAGTATGGATGGAGGTTTTTATATGTCAGAATTTAAATTACAAGCCCCATATCAGCCCACCGGAGACCAGCCGCAGGCGATCGACCGTCTGGTCCGTGGTTTTCGGGAGGGCAATCAGTGTGAGACACTTCTGGGTGTTACCGGATCCGGAAAGACATTTACGATGGCAAACGTCATTCAGCAGCTGAATAAACCGACGCTGATCATTGCCCACAACAAAACACTGGCAGCGCAGCTGTATGGAGAGTTTAAGGAGTTCTTTCCTGAAAATGCAGTGGAGTATTTTGTCTCCTATTATGATTATTATCAGCCGGAGGCGTATGTACCGTCTTCTGACACTTATATTGCGAAGGATTCCTCCATCAACGATGAGATTGACAAGCTGCGTCTTTCGGCAACAACGGCACTGGCGGAGCGGAGGGATGTAATCATCATTTCCAGTGTATCCTGTATCTATGGGCTGGGCAGTCCGGTGGATTATAAGAATATGGTACTGTCTCTGCGGCCCGGTATGGAGAGGGATCGGGATGAGGTGATCCACAAGCTGATTGACCTGCATTATGATCGAAATGATATGGATTTTCATCGCGGAACGTTTCGCGTGCATGGCGATGTGCTGGAGATTTTTCCGGCAGAATCGGATGAATATGCGTATCGTGTGGAGTTTTTCGGAGATGAGATCGACCGGATCACCGAGATCGATGTGCTGACCGGAAAGAGCCGCTGTGCACTGGAACATATCGCTGTTTTTCCGGCATCGCATTATGTTGTGCCGATGGATAAAATTCTGGAGGCTGCGAAACATATAGAGGAAGAGCTGGATGAGCGTGTACGCTATCTCAAGAGAGAAGATAAATTGATTGAAGCACAGCGAATTGCGGAACGGACAAATTTTGACATTGAGATGCTCAAAGAGACCGGATTCTGTTCCGGGATTGAGAATTATTCCAGACATCTGTCAGGGCTGGAGCCGGGAGCTACGCCGCACACGCTGATGGATTATTTTCCAGATGACTTCCTTATTATAATAGACGAGTCACACAAAACAGTCCCACAGATTGGGGCGATGTATGCGGGAGATCAGTCCAGAAAAAGTACGTTGGTAGACTATGGTTTCCGTTTACCGTCTGCGAAGGATAACCGACCGCTGAATTTTGAAGAATTTGAAAATAAGATCGATCAGATTCTGTTTGTATCGGCGACACCGGGACAGTACGAGGCAGAACATGAACTTCTGCGTGCTGAGCAGATCATAAGGCCGACCGGACTACTGGATCCGAAAGTAGAAGTACGTCCGGTCGAAGGGCAGATCGATGATCTGATCGGAGAAGTCAACAAAGAAGTCGAAAAAGGAAATAAGATTCTGATCACAACATTGACAAAGCGTATGGCAGAGGACTTAACCGATTATATGAAAGAAATCGGCATCCGTGTTCGTTATCTGCATTCGGATATTGATACGCTGGAACGAACAGAGATCATCCGGGATATGCGGCTTAATGTATTTGATGTGCTGGTCGGTATCAATTTGCTGCGAGAAGGTCTTGACATTCCGGAGATTACGCTGGTTGCCATTCTGGATGCGGATAAAGAGGGATTTTTGCGTTCGGAGACTTCACTGGTGCAGACGATCGGCCGTGCAGCACGAAATGTGGACGGTCATGTGATCATGTATGCGGATGTAATGACAGATTCGATGAAAGCGGCAATCGAGGAAACCGAGCGAAGAAGGACAATCCAAGAGAAATATAATAAAGAACATAATATAACACCACGGAGCATCAAGAAAGCGGTTCGCGATCTGATCAGTATTTCGAAAAATGTAGAAAAAGAGGCTGAGCCGGAAAAAGATCCGGAATCCATGAATTGCAAGGAACTGGAGAGCGAGATTGCGAAAACGCAGAAACAGATGAAAAAAGCGGCAGCAGAGCTTGATTTTGAAAAGGCAGCAGAGCTTCGTGATCGTATGATCATGTTGAAAAAGCATTTGCAGGAGACAGAAGAGTAGGAGGATATTATGGAAAAATCAGAAAAGAAACAGCCAATGATCAGGATTCGGGGGGCAAATGAAAACAATCTGAAAAGTGTGGATCTTGATATACCACGCAACCAGTTTATTGTTTTTACCGGTCTTTCTGGTTCCGGAAAATCCTCTCTGGCGTTTGATACGATCTATGCAGAGGGACAGAGGCGTTATATGGAGTCGCTTTCCTCCTATGCCAGACAGTTTTTAGGACAGATGGAGAAACCGGATGTGGAGAGTATCGAAGGACTTCCGCCGGCGATTTCCATCGACCAGAAATCAACCAACCGCAATCCGAGATCTACGGTGGGAACGGTGACAGAAATCTATGATTATTTCAGACTTTTATACGCGAGAGTTGGGACCGTACACTGTCCGAAGTGCGGAAAAGTTATCAAAAAACAGACGGTCGATCAGATGGTAGATGCGATCATGCAGCTGCCGGATCGTACCAAAATACAGCTGCTTGCACCGGTTGTACGTGGAAGAAAGGGAACGCACGCGAAGTTGCTGGAAAAAGCGAAAAAAAGTGGCTATGTACGTGTGCGGATCGACGGCAACATGTATGAACTGAGTGAGGAGATCGCACTTGAGAAAAATATCAAGCATAATATCGAAATCGTCGTGGATCGTCTCGTGGTAAAAGAAGGGATTGAAAAAAGACTGACGGACTCACTGGAAAATGTACTGAGCCTGGCAGATGGTCTGGCGTTTGTGGAAGTGATTGATGGAGAATTGCTGCGTTTCAGCCAGAGTTTTGCCTGTCCGGACTGTGGTGTGAGTGTCGATGAGATCGAGCCGAGAAGTTTTTCCTTTAATAATCCGTTTGGTGCCTGCCCGGATTGTTACGGACTCGGATATAAGATGGAATTTGACGTAGAACTGATGATCCCGGATCCATCTCTCAGTATTCTGGATGGTGCGATCACTGTGACTGGATGGCAGTCCTGCACAGATAAAGGAAGCTTTACAAGAGCGATTCTGGATGCACTGGCTAAAGAATATCAGTTTGATCTTGCAACGCCATTTCAGGATTATCCGGAGGAGATCAAACATGTCATTATTCATGGCACCGACGGAAAAGTCCTGAAAGTGCATTACAAGGGACAGAGAGGCGAAGGAGTCTATGATGTGGCTTTTGAAGGTCTGATCCGTAATGTAGAACGCCGTTATCGGGAAACAGGTTCCGATACGATGAAGCAGGAGTATGAGTCTTTCATGCGGATCACACCATGTAAGACCTGCAAAGGTCAGAGACTGAAAAAGGAAGCACTGGCTGTTACAGTAGGAGATAAAAATATCTATGAAGTAACCTCGCTGTCTATTGAAAAACTGCAGGAATTTATGGAAAAGCTGACACTTACAAAGCAGCAGGAACTGATCGGAAAGCAGATTTTAAAAGAGATCAGGGCACGTATCCGCTTTTTGATGGATGTTGGACTTGATTATCTGACACTTGCAAGAGCGACGGGTACTCTTTCCGGAGGTGAGGCACAGAGAATCCGTCTGGCAACCCAGATTGGTTCCGGACTGGTAGGTGTGGCCTATATTCTGGATGAGCCGAGCATTGGACTGCATCAGAGAGACAATGATAAGCTTTTGAATACATTACGAAATCTGAGAGATCTTGGAAATACATTGATTGTGGTTGAACATGATGAAGATACCATGTTTGCTGCCGATTGCATTGTTGACATCGGCCCGGGAGCCGGTGAACATGGCGGAAAAGTGGTAGCAGTGGGAAATGCACAGGAAATTATGGCGTGTCCCGATTCCGTGACCGGGCAGTATTTAAGCGGTGCAAAGAAAATCCCGGTTCCTTCTGTACGCAAAAAGCCGACCGGCTGGCTGAAAGTGGTCGGAGCAGCAGAAAATAATCTGAAGAATATCAATGTAGATTTTCCGCTTGGTGTTATGACCTGCGTGACCGGCGTTTCCGGTTCTGGAAAAAGTTCGCTTGTCAATGAAATTTTATATAAACATCTGGCAAAAACGCTGAACCGTGCCAGAACCATTCCGGGCAAACACAAAGACATTGTCGGTATGGAACAGCTTGATAAAGTGATCGCCATTGACCAGTCACCGATCGGAAGAACACCGCGTTCGAATCCGGCAACATACACCGGCGTATTTGATCAGATACGAGATCTGTTTGCAGCAACACAGGATGCGAAAGCACGCGGCTACAAAAAAGGAAGATTCAGTTTCAATGTAAAAGGAGGACGCTGCGAGGCATGTTCCGGAGACGGAATCCTGAAAATTGAGATGCATTTTTTGCCGGATGTTTATGTTCCATGTGAAGTCTGCGGCGGAAAACGCTATAACAGGGAGACATTGGAAGTAAAATATAAAGGAAAAAGTATCTATGATGTGCTCAATATGACGGTAGAAGAAGCACTGGGATTCTTTGATTCTATTCCGTCCATAAAACGAAAGATCCAGACTTTGTATGATGTAGGATTATCCTATATCCGCCTGGGACAGCCATCCACCGAACTTTCGGGCGGTGAAGCACAGCGTATCAAACTGGCAACGGAGCTTTCCAAACGCAGCACCGGAAGAACCATTTATATTTTAGATGAGCCGACAACCGGACTGCATTTTGCAGATGTTCATAAACTGATCGAGATTCTGCAGAGACTTGCAGAAGGCGGAAATACTGTAGTTGTGATCGAACACAATCTGGATGTGATCAAAACAGCGGATTATATCATCGATATCGGACCAGAAGGCGGCGATAAAGGAGGAACCGTGATCGCGAAAGGAACGCCGGAAGAGGTGGCGAAAGCTGAGAAGTCTTATACCGGAAAATACGTGAAGAAATATCTGTGAAGATTTTCTTAATGTGCAAATGAATGTTGTAAAAAATAGTTTGGTAAAAATAGGACGCCATGATGATTCGAAAACAATCTCCTGACACGCATCGTTTCCTGTTCGGTTCGCTCGCCTGTTAGCCGCCCTTCGCCTAAACTCGCCTCTTCGAGGCTCAGACAGCGGCTCTCTGGGGCGGCAACATCGCAAACCTCACGACGGAAGCCTCGCTACCGTCAGAGTGATTTGTTTTCGAATTCATCATGGCTGTATTATTTTACGCACTATGTTTTACAATGCGGTTTCGTTTGCACATTGCCAAAAGCTACTGGCCTGCCCGGGGTCGCTTAAGCGGAAAGCTTTTTCAAACCACAGATATTTGCTAAAAAACTTTCCGTTTCCATAGTGTAATCGGCTGGGCAGGAGGTGTGGAGGCTATTTCTTCTTTCAACACAAGAGGAGATGTGAAGTGTAGAATTGTGCCGAACAGGAAACGATGCGTGTCACGTGACCTGTCTTTTTACGTCTGGCACTCTGTAACACTTTCTGTTCATTCTTTTGTACTGAAAAAGAAAAAACGGAACTTGTGACATAAAAATGAAGAAGACACCTGCGGTGCCTTCTTCAAAGGAAAGAGAAAAATTAAAATATTTTGAGGGAGTACTACGCAACGTGTGGGTGTTGCGTAGTGTGAGTTATGAAATATATTAGCTCTTCACTAATACAGCTACAGTATAGAATAGAAATGTGTTAAAAGTATGTCTTAAATATTAATAAAAAATGAAAAGAAGAAAAAAATAAAAACCCCTTTTCAAGAAGAAAGCCGTTGTATATAATAAACCAAGGACAGGCAGGGGGAAGATCCTGATGGAGAAAGGAGAACACAGGAATGAATTCAACAGATATTGGAATAGATCTTGGCACTGCGAGTATACTGGTGTACGTGAAAGGAAAAGGCGTTGTTTTAAAAGAGCCTTCCGTAGTAGCCTTTGACCGTGATACAAATAAAATCAAAGCAATCGGAGAGGAGGCAAGACTGATGCTTGGGCGTACACCAGGCAATGTCGTTGCAATTCGCCCGCTGCGTAAGGGCGTTATTTCTGATTATACCGTGACCGAACAGATGCTGAAGTATTTTATCCAGAAAGCGATCGGCAGAATGTCTTTTCGCAAACCGAGGATCAGTGTCTGTGTGCCGAGCAGCATTACAGAGGTCGAGAAAAAGGCGGTGGAAGATGCAACCTATCAGGCAGGTGCAAGAGAAGTTTCTATTATAGAGGAGCCGATCGCAGCAGCCATCGGAGCAGGGATTGATATTTCCAGACCATGCGGCAATATGATTGTGGACATCGGAGGGGGTACCTGCGATGTCGCTGTGATCTCTCTGGACGGAATTGTTGTGAGCACTTCGATCAAAGTCGCCGGTGATGATTTTGATGAGGCAATCATCCGTTATGTAAGGAAAAAACATAATCTTCTGATCGGAGAACGTACGGCAGAAGATATCAAGATCAATATTGGAACTGCGATTGAACGTCCGGATCAGAAAGTAATGGAAGTAAGAGGGAGAGATCTTGTTACCGGCCTGCCGAAAACCGTTCGTGTGACTTCAGAGGAGACAAGAGATGCTTTAAAAGAGACAACTTCACAGATCGTTGAGGCAGTACATGGCGTTCTGGAGCGTACGCCGCCGGAACTGGCAGCCGATGTTGTGGATCGTGGTATCGTGTTGACGGGGGGCGGTTCACTGCTTGGGGGCCTGGAAGAGCTGATCGAAGAGAAAACAGGCATTAATACGGTGACTGCAGAAGATCCGATGACCGCAGTAGCAATCGGCACCGGGAAATTTGTGGAGCTGACAGCCGGCAATGGCAAACTGATAGAGTAAGGGGATTTAAGCAGAAATTCATGGATAAAATAAAAGGATATATAGATCATCTGATTTTTCGGAACAGTGACAATGGTTACACGGTTATGGTTGTGAACCACGAAGGAGAAGAACTGACCTGTGTGGGTACCTTCCCGGTGATCACAGAAGGGGAGCTGATCGAAGCGACCGGGTACTATACCGAACATGCAGTTTACGGGACACAGTTCCAGATCCAGAAACTGGAAATAAAAGATCCGGAAGATACGGCGGCGATCGAACGTTATCTTGGTTCCGGTGTGATCAAAGGGATCGGAATCGCACTGGCAGCCAGGATTGTGCGGAAATTTAAAGAAGATACTTTTCGCATTATGGAAGAAGAGCCGGAACGACTGGCGGAAGTCAAAGGAATCAGTGAGAAAAAGGCCCGTGAGATCTCAGAACAGGTATCAGAAAAAAGAGATATGCGAAAAGCGATGATCTTTTTGCAGCAATATGGTATTTCCAATACACTTGGAGCCAAGATTTATAAGCAGTACGGAGCAAGACTGTACGCTGTGATTCAGGACAATCCATATCAGATGGCAGACGATATAAATGGCGTCGGATTTCAAATCGCGGATGAAATAGCCTCAAAAGTCGGGATCCATACGGATTCAGATTTCCGGGTCCGCAGCGGTATTCTGCATGTGCTGACCAGGATCTCTCTGGAAGGTCATGTGTATCTGCCGAAGATGGAGCTTCTGGCAAGAACGGTGGAGCTTCTGGGCGTAAGTCAGGAGCTGGTAGAGAAACATATCATGGATCTGGCAGTAGAACGCAGGCTGATACTCAAAGAGCAGGAGAGGCAGATTTGCGTATATGGGATCAATGCCTATTACACGGAATTGAATACAGCAAAAATGCTCCATGATCTGAACATATCCTGCAAGATCGATGAGAAGAAGATCAGCAGGCGAATGGATAAGTTGGGAAAACATTCCGGGTATGAGCTCGATGAGCTTCAGAAAGAGGCAGTGGTTACAGCTGCCGGTCACGGCCTTTTGGTTCTGACCGGTGGTCCGGGAACAGGAAAAACAACAACGATCAATGCAATGATCGATTATTTTGACTCAGAAGGTCTGGAAGTGCGACTGGCGGCACCAACCGGACGGGCAGCCAAACGAATGCAGGAGGCGACCGGCTGTGAAGCACAGACCATACACCGCATGCTGGAGATTTCCGGGGCAGCAGATGAGGAAGAAGGACCAAAACAGTTTGAACGAAACGAAGAGAATCCGCTGGAGGCAGATGTGATCATTGTGGATGAGATGTCCATGGTGGATATTTATCTGATGCATGCCCTGTTGAAAGCTGTCACCGTTGGAACAAGACTGATCCTGGTTGGTGACAGGGATCAGCTGCCTTCCGTGGGACCGGGAAGTGTCCTGAAGGATATCATAGAATCAGAATGTTTTCCGGTAGTGTGTCTGACACACATTTTTCGCCAGGAGGGCGGAAGTGATATCGTTTTAAATGCCCATAAGATCAATAAGGGTGAACACATCGTGATGGACAATAAGAGCCGGGATTTCTTTTTCCTGAAACGGGAAGATGCAAATGTGATCATCAGTGTTGCACTGACACTGATCCAGAAAAAATTACCTTCTTATGTAGATGCAGATCCGTATGATATCCAGGTTCTGACACCGATGCGGAAAGGGCTTCTTGGTGTGGAACGTCTCAATACGATCTTTCAGCAGTATCTCAATCCACCGTCACCGGAAAAGAATGAGAAAGATACCGGCAGATGCAAATTCCGGGAAGGTGACAAAGTCATGCAGACCCGCAACAACTATCAGATGGAGTGGGAGGTACGCGGAAAATATGGGATTCCGGTTGACAAAGGCTGCGGTGTTTTTAACGGTGACATGGGCATTATCCGTGAGATCAATACATATGCAGAAATGGTGACAGTGGAATTTGATGAGTGCCGTTTTGCAGAATATTCCTTTAAAGAGCTCGAAGAGCTGGAGCTTGCCTATGCACTGACGGTGCATAAGGCACAGGGAAGTGAATATCCGGCCGTGATCCTCCCGCTGCTGAACGGACCGAGGATGCTGATGAACCGAAATCTGCTCTATACAGCGGTCACAAGAGCACGTTCCTGCGTTACGATCGTCGGAAGTCCGTATGCGGTCAATCAAATGATCGATAATAAATATGAACAGATACGCTACACATCCCTGAGGCAGCGGATCTGTGAATTTGTATTATGATTCAGGCACTGGAGGAGATGATCACGCTCCTCTATCCAAGACGCTGTCCGCTTTGTCAGGATATTTTAACAGATAAAGCGGCACTTATTTGTATGAAATGTCGAACAAAAGCAGTACCGATCAGGGGACCGAAATGTAAAACGTGTGGGAAGCCGGTGGCATCTTTGGAAACAGAGTATTGTCCGGACTGTCAGGAAAAAACGCATTTTTTTACATCGGGAAGGGCTGTTTTTCTCTATGAAAAAGAAATCAGGAAATCTGTATATCAGTTTAAATTTCACAACAAAAGAGAATATGCCGGATTTTATGTATCGGAAATGGAGCGTGTCTGTGGAGATGAGATCCGCACCTGGAATCCGGATGTGATCATTCCGATTCCGATGTATAAGAGAAAAAAGAGACAAAGGGGATACAATCAGGCAGAAATACTGGCAAAATGTCTTGGGAAAAGGCTTCAGATCCCGGTTGATACAAAAAGCCTCGTGCGTGTACGGAAAACGATACCGCAGAAAAGTCTTGGAAGAAAAGAAAGAGAAATAAATCTGAAAAATGCTTTTAAAACTTCGACAAATGCGTTAGAATTAAAGAAAGTACTGCTTGTGGATGATATCTATACAACTGGGGTTACGATGGACGAAGCGGCGAAGGTGCTTTGGATGGCGGGAGCAGAAGAAGTACATTTTCTTGTGCTTTGTACAGGAAAACCGGATTGCTGAGAGATACTTTTCAGAGACCGGATTTTATGTTATACTGAAAAAAAGACAGAGGAATCATTAAGGGGTAACTATGCTGAATAAGAAAAAAATACGAACAATGTCTAAAATTGCAGTTATGGAAAAGCACCATGGGGAGGAACTGCAAAAAGCCAGAGAATATTATCGCAGTGATTATGTGGCAGTACAGCTGCTGAAAAATGTGTGTTATCTTACTGTTGCATATATGATCGGACTTCTGCTCTGGGGAGTGGCCAATATGGATATGCTGATCGAGAAGCTTAACCGTATGCAGATCAAGGGGATACTGACCGGAGTGATCGTTAGCTATCTGCTGTGTATGACCGCAGGTCTGCTGCTTACCTATGTGATAACTATGAAACGGTATTTTTACGGGCAGGAGCTGTTCCGGCACTATCAGGTGCTGCTGCAGAGACTGGAAGATGAAGATGATATAGAAATACTGGAAGTGACAGATCTCAGGAGGAAAAAGTGAAGGGAATTTATAATATCAGGACATTATTCGAAAAATATTACAGTGAATATGGAAATTACATCGATGCCGCTGCCAAATTTGTTACAGCGTTGCTTCTGTTTATGCAGATCAATGGTCGGATTGGCGGAAAAAGCATTTTTGGAAATATTTTTGTGGAACTGATTCTGGCACTGATCTGTGCGATCCTGCCGCCGAATGTTATGATTGTACTGGCATTTGTCGCAGCACTGCTGCAGTTTGCGTCCGTATCAATTGCATCGCTGGCAGTCGGGGGAGGCGTTTTGCTGGCAGTACTGCTTTTATATTTTGCATTTGCATCGAGACAGGCATGGGCCATGCTACTGACAATCCTCGGACTTTTCTTCCATGTCCCGTGTATTGTACCGATCAGTTTCGGGCTGATGGGAAGTACAATGTCCGCAGCAGGTATGGCTGCTGGAACGGTATTTTACTATACGTTATTGACAATAGGAAAGCTGGGCGGTGCATCGGTGGATCTTGCGATGGCAAAACAGAGCACTGCGGAAAAGATCCTTGCAGAACTGCAGACAATGATCGATACGCTTCTGGGTGAGCAGGAGATGATCCTGATGCTGGTTGTGCTGCTGGCAGTATTTGCTGTTGTATTTCTGGCAAGAAGGATGGCGATGAAGCATGCATGGAAAGTTGCGATCGCAGCGGGTACGGTCATTTATCTGGTGCTGATGATGGCAGGTTACATGATGCTGCATCTGGAGATCGGGATTTTATGGATCCTGATCGGAACATTGATCTCGGCGGCAGTGGCATTTCTGCTGGAACAGTTGTTTTTTAATCTGGATTACCGCAAAATAGAAAATCTTCAGTTTGAAGATAATGATTATTATTACTATGTCGAGGCAGTACCGAAACGATACCGAAACGATGAGGACAGTCAGGAAATGGAAGCAGGAAGAATCGACAGGAAAGGACGTGAACATCATGATGGGCATGAAACAATTCATTCATAGTTATCTTTCCAGCCTTACGTTTACTTATTCCGATGTGTTGGAGATCATCATACTTTCCTTTGTAGTGTACCACATCCTGATCTGGATCCGGAACACCCGGGCGTGGACTCTGATGAAGGGCATCCTGGTCATGATCGTTTTTATCTTTATTGCCACACTTCTGAACCTGGATTCCATTCTGTTTCTGGTCAGCAAAGGCATCAATGCGATCCTTGTGGCAACGGCCGTTATTTTTCAACCGGAGCTGAGGAGGGCTCTGGAACAGCTTGGCGAAAAGAAGTTCCTTTCTTCGCTGATACCGTTTGATATGGAAAAAGATGCAGAGGAACGTTTCAGCGACAAGACCGTCAACGAGCTGGTGAAAGGCTCCTTTGAGATGGGAAAAGCAAAGACCGGTGCTCTGATCGTTCTGGAAAAAAACACCAAGCTTACTGAGTATATAAGAACCGGTATCGAGCTGGATTCTCTGGTTACCAGTCAGCTTTTGCTGAATATTTTTGAGCATAATACACCGCTGCATGACGGAGCAATCATTGTCAGAGGAAACCGTATTATTTCCGCAACCTGTTATCTGCCTCTTTCGGATAACATGGAGCTGAGCAAAGAGCTTGGTACCCGCCACAGAGCCGGTGTCGGTATCAGCGAAGTGACAGATTCTCTGACGATTATTGTTTCAGAAGAGACGGGAAATGTATCCATTGCACAGAAAGGCGTTCTTACCAGAGATGTGACACCGGAAGAACTGAAAGAACAGCTGGTTATTCTTCAGGATAAAAATGTAAGTACAAAAAGATTTAAATTCTGGAAAGGAAAAGGCAAGAATGAGGAAAATATCAACCAGAATAAAGAGAATATTGACCAGTAATCTTGGCCTGAAAATAGTGTCGGTGCTGGTTGCCTGCATGATGTGGATTTTTGTAGTCAATGTGGATGATCCGGAAAAAGTGCAGTCTTTTTCGGATGTAAAAGTGGAAATCCGCAACAGTGACTGTTTTGGCGTGGACAAGACATTCAGTGTTCAGGAGGATACCGATAAAGTAAAAGTATGGGTGAAAGCGAGAGAATCTGTGCTGAACAAGCTTCAGTCAAAAGATTTTAAAGTGGTTGCCGATATGCGGAATGTGACGCTCGGCAATGCAGTGCCATATACACTGGAATGTACCAGCAGTGCACTCACCAAGGCAAACTGGGAGTGTGAACCGGCATCCCTGAAGATCAAGATTGAAAATGTTGTGCAGGAATCGTTCGGTGTGGAAGTGGATACGACCGGGGAGCCGGTCGATGGATATGACATCGGGACTTCTACGATCAAAGAGGGCGATACGATCAATATTGCGGGGGCGGAGTCGCTGATGAATATCATTCACAGAGTCAGTATGTCGGTGAGCGTGAACGGACTTTCTTCGGATAAAACAGTAAAAGGAAATATTGTTGTCACCGATAAAAATGGCACCGATTTTACACAGAGCCAGTTGGATAAGCTGGTCTTTACAACGAGCAGCGGCGACCTGATCAAAGATGGCGTGTTAAGTGCAAAGATCCAGCTCTGGAAAGTAGAACAGAATGTAAAAGTAAATATCGGAACTTACGGTGACCCGGCACCGGGATACTGTGTGTCCGAAGTGAAAGTGACTCCGGAGAATATCAGCATTGCCGGAGATGAAGAGACACTTGCAGAATTGAACGGGGAACTTTCTTTAACGGATATGATCTCTGTAGAGGGTGTTTCAGAAAGTTTTACCTCTGATACGATTAATCTTGCGGATTATCTGAAAGAAAATTATAAAGATAAATTAAAAGTAAAGAGCGGAACGGCTTCAAGCTTATCAGTTCGTGTTATTATGGAGAAGATGGGAACCAAGAAAATTGATATTCCTCTCTCTGCGATTACGATAAAAGGAAGACCGACCGATCTGGATATGGTATTGACACCTGCAGATAAGATCACGGTAGAAGTTGCAGCAGTAGACGGATCGTTGGATAATATTGATCAGAATGATGTCAAGGCAGTGTTGGATCTGACTTCTTATCAGAAAGAAGGGAGACATGAAGTTCCGGTTCAGATCACCCTGCCGGATGGCTACGAACTGACTTCGGAAGTGAAGATTGTCGTAAACCTGACCAAAAAGCAGAAGACAAGCGGCAGCAATACGGTGATTTCAGCTGCGGAGGAGTAGAAGTGAGTAAAAATTATTACAGGGAAAACCGCAGAATGCGGTAACAGGAGGGTAAACTTATGGTAAGTCAGAAGGTAAGAGTGAAAAATCCTTCCGGTCTTCATTTACGTCCGGCAGGAGTACTTTGCAGTACAGCGTTGCAGTTTAAGTGCCGCGTCAGATTTACATTTCGTGAAGCGACTGTGAATGCAAAGAGCGTACTCAGTGTGCTGGGAGCCTGCGTAAAGGAAGGTGATGAGATCACGTTCGAATGTGAAGGGGAAGACGAGGATCAGGCACTTGCCACGATGGTAAAGGCTGTGGAAGAAGGACTTGGAGAAGAACAGAAAAATTAAGATCTTCAGGAAACGTACATGAAAATCCGCCCGGTTGTTTTGAATGACCGGGCGGGTTTTTGCTTTTCTGTATTCTCTTGTTTACGTCAAAGATCTATTTTCCGGTGTTAAAGTACAGTGGATCAGTAGGGTCATAGCTCTGAGAGAGTGGGATTTTAATGCCTTTTGGTTTACCGAGCGGTCCCGGGTTTGGAGAATCGTATACTACAACGGTCGTACCGATCGGAACGGTGTTGAACAGCCAGTAGGCATCTCCCATACTCAGGCGAATGCAGCCTTCAGAAGCCTGAGTGCCGAGTAGGTTGTATTTATAGGCCGACAGATTTTTTCTGCCAAGCTGTGGCTGTGGGATCGAATGAAACAGGATTTCACTTGTGATGTGAGAACAGTAATATCCAAACGAAGGTCCATAAAGTGCATGGGTATACAGTTTATCCTGGATCGTGAATGTACCGAGCGGAGTTCCGTTGTTCAGACCGGTTGAGCATATCATGGCACGCACCGGAGTATTGCCTTTGTAGACAGTAACTACATTTTGCTGTCGGTTTACTTTTACGGTCCAGTTCCCTTCCAGAGCACGGCTTGAGATTCCGGAATCTGAGAATGTATAGGAGGTGCCGCCGATATTTTTAGTGCCGGTCACCATAACACCGTCGGACGGATTCAGATAATAGTACTTACCATTATAGTACAGCCATCCGGTATGCATGGAGCCGTAATCATTGAAAAAGTACGTTTTTCCGTCAATCGTTTTAAAGCCTCTGGTGATTTCGCCCTTTGCGTTTGCATAATATTTGCGGCTGCCATAGACGGTCCAGCCTTTTCCGAGAACACCGCTTGAATCAAAAACATAGATTTTCTTTTTGATCTGCTGTACGCCGATGTAAGGTACGCCCATATTATTTCCCGAAGCATCGGCATAATATTTTTTGCCTTTAGCTTTGAACCATCCGGTCTGAAGGGCACCGTTTTTTCCGACGCGACACTTTTTCCCATCTTTTTTTACCCATTTGTTTTTATACATGGCTCCTGTTTTTTTGTTCAGGCAGTACCATTTGTTTTTATAAAGGAACCATCCGGTCTGAAGGGTGCCGTTACTGTTCAGATAATACGTTTTTCCGTTGGAAGTTACCCAGCCTTTTTTGGCAAGCGTACCATTTGCTTTTGTAAAATAAGTTTTGTTTTTGTAAGTAACTTTTCCGATCATCATTGCTCCGGTGCTGTCGAAAAAATAAGTCTTTCCTTTATATTTCTGACGGCCAGTCTTTGCGGTTCCGGAAGCACTGATCAGATATTTTTTTCCATTTAAAGCCTGAAGTCCCTTTGGAAGTGATTTTCCGTTGGCTCCGAAACAGTAAATTTTGCCGCCAAGGGTAATGGTACGGTTTGTAAACAGCTGATAATTGGCTCCGGCATAATACCAGGAGATACCAATTGCTGATTTTATGGAGAAAAGACCTGTTTTTACAGATCCGTCCGCAAGGAAATAATAAGGTTTTTGGGCGAGGTACATGACACCTTCCTGGGAGGGCGTAAAAAGATAGCCGTCCGGGTCAAAATAATATACTTTCTGATCAATGCTACAAAATCCTGTGGCACGGGAACCGTTCTCTGTCAGAAAGAAACGCCCCAGGGCATCTGAATTCCAGCCATATGTGACAGGTGTTTCCGTTTTCGCATCTGGTGCAGCATAAATAGCCTGCGGGATACAGAAAATCAGGGCAGATGCCAGAATGCTGGCAGACAATATTTTCTTAAAATGCATAAACTCCTCCATTCTCTGGAAATTTGCAGTCAAATAAAACATGGATTATAAAAGATAATTCTGTTACCATTACTTTACTATAAAATGATGCAAGTGTCAAAAGTCTAAATTGCGATCAGGCTTGTACAAAAGAGCAATCTAGACTTATTGACACACCGAACACCGAAAACGTAATAAAATGTCGTGTATGCGGCATTTTATGGGAGTTTGAGGTGGTTCCGGTGCAATCCGGAATAAAAAAATTAAATAATAATTAAGAAAAATTAACAGAGGTTTAAGAGATTGACAGGCAGACCTTTTTAGGGTACTATGTAAAGTAATGTGTATCACAAAAATGAACGAAAATAAGAAGTGATTTTTACATTGTGGTTGTAAAAGTAAGAAGAAATTACGAGAGTATTTCGAAATCAGGAGGAAAAGATGAAGAAAATATTAAAAAATCTGGCAGCAGCTGCGATGCTGGGACTTGTGTTCTGCACGGGGGTCACATCACATGCTTCGAATGGAAACGTTGTTCTGGTACTGGATCCCGGACATGATGTACACGATGCAGGTGCGAGACGTACCTGGAACGGTGTGACTTATGCGGAGGAGACCATTACTTTAAAAATGGCACAGTACTGTAAAGAAGAGCTGGAAAAATACTCCGGTATCGTTGTTTATATGACAAGGTTCAGCAATAATGTGGACATGGATCGCTATGACCGTGTAAAAGTGGCAAAAGATCTGGGAGCAGATGCACTGGTGAGCCTGCACATCAATTCAACCGGAAATCAGCAGGATACCGTTTCCGGAGCACTTGCCTATGTGCCAATCTCAAGCAACAAAGCAGATTATGCTGTGGAAGCAAGAGCACTTGCTGCGGATATTGTGAGCAATCTTTCAACGGTCGGAATGAAGAATCTCGGCTATCTGAAGGGGGAAGGACTTGGCATTATCTATTATGGAAGGCAGTGGAAGATCCCGACCATGATCATAGAGCATGGATTTGTGAACAATCCTTCTGACTGTCTGAAATATTATGGAAGCGATGCCAAGATCAAAGCGGTGGCTGTTGCAGATGCAACTGCGATCGCACGCCATTACGGTATCACGAAAATGCGTGGCTGGAATCAGATCGGAGATGAATGGATTTATCTGGATAAGAACGGCAATAAGAAAACCGGATGGATTACCGATGCAGGCAAAGAATATTATCTGGACGAAGAAGGGCATAAAGTTTCCGGATTTGTAAAAATTAATGATAAAAAATATTATTTTAATGAAGACGGAAGTGCCTACAGCGGATTCCTTCAGGCAAACGGTGCCCTGTACTATGTGAAAAACGGCGGTCAGGTGATGACGGGCCGGTTTAAAATAGGCGAGAAACAGTACTATGCGGCAAAGGGCGGCAAACTGTATCGTGGATTTAAGGTACGCAAAGGTTACAAATACTATTTTGATCCGGAAACCGGAGCAGCACTTAGCGGATTGCAGAAGATCGGAGCAAACTATTATTATTTTGATGTGGCAGGACGTATGCAGACCGGCTGGGTAAAAGTCGGTTCCAGAACCTGTTATTTTAAAAAGTCTACCGGTGTGAGAAGAAGCGGATGGTTCAAATACAGAGGCAAATATTATTATCTGAATCCGAAGACCGGAGCCAAAATGAAAAAACGCTGGGTAGTATATAATGGAAACTATTATTATCTGGACAGAAAAGGTGTCCGCCTTACCGGCACTAAGGCAGTGATCGACGGCAAAAAGTATCGTTTTGATGCAAATGGCATCTGCAAAAAGAAGACAAGAGCCGAGGCAGCAAGACAGAAGGCAGAACAGGTGACACCGGAAACAGGTAATGTGACATCGACAACAGAACAGGTGACACCGGAAACGAAAGCACTTTCGGAATAAAGGAGAAAAAGTCGGATGGCGATCAAAGGATTCGAGATTCTGCTGTGGTTTCTTATCATTCCGCTTGCAGCAGGAAATCTTCCTGTTTTTGAGACAGGGAAGGAGAAAGACTGGTTTGTGCGAATGGCAGATGCTCTGATCTGCGGTTATGTTCTGATGTTTGCAGTATTTGAGCTGCTGGCGTTGCCACTCATTTTTACCAGGCAGTCATTTGCAGTTCTGAAATACAGCTATGAGATACTTGTCTGCGTGCTGGCTCTGGCAGGAGTCATCTTTGCCTGGAAAAATAAAAAGAACAGGGCAGATGGAGCAGAACGGAAAAAGAGCCTTTCACGAAAAAAAATTCCAGCGGCCATGTGGCTTGCATTTCTGCTGGTTGCCATACAGATGGGAGCTTATGTTTTTGGCATGGCAACGGATCTGGATGACGCCTTTTATGTGGCAACGGCAACCACGACTCTGGAGACGAACGGGATGTTCACGTACGATGCCTATACCGGAATGTTGGCATCGTATCTTCCGGCGAGATATGTGTTTGCACCGTTTCCGATCCTGCTTGCATTCTACAGTGATATGGTGCATATGCATGCGGCGGTTGTGGCACATACGGTCGAACCGGTCTTCTTTCTTCTGATTTCCTATCTTGTTTACTGGAAGATCGGAAGAAAACTGTTTGATAAAGATGATCGGAAAGTGGGACTGTTTCTGCTGTTTCTGGTGCTGATTCAGATGTTTTCTTATTATTCAGTCTACACGCAGGGAACATTTCTGTCGATCCGTATCTGGCAGGGAAAGGCTCTTCTGGCATCGTTTGTGCTTCCGGCGATTTTTTTGCAGGCAAAGGAATGCATGGAAACGAACCGGATGTGCGGTGCATGGGTGACATTGTTTTTGATGATGACATCGGCATGTCTGGTGTCTGGCATGGGTATTATGCTGGCACCGATCATGCTGGGGCTTATGACACTTTTGTATGCGGTGAAAGACAGAAATTGGGGAAACATAAAAAGAGCAGTGATATGCTGCCTGCCGAATGTTATCTGTGCGGCGGCATATGTGATCATACGCTAGAAGAAAGGGTAGAATCATGATAACAGCATTTCAGATTGCCATAGAAAGGGCAGGCTGGTACATCGGAAGTGGATGGCATTATCTGTTGTTTGCAGCGGCACTCCTCTTTCTGATCCTGAAACGTGATGACAAAGAAAACCGTAAATGGCTGGTGGGGTATACCCTGTTATTTGCAGCCGTTTATATCTGTCCGCTTACGGCAAGGATCATTATGAAATACTGCATTGGTGGATTTGTTTACTGGAGAATGTTCTGGATTCTGCCAACGTCCGTGATTGTAGCCTATGTGGCAGTGAGCGTATGTACAGCAGGAAAGAAAAAAACGATTCAGGCTGTATGTGCATCTCTGCTGATGGCACTGATCATCGTGACCGGAAAGAATCCTTATGTGGGCGGTCAGGCCATCTATCAGAAAGCAGTCAATATGCAGAAACTTCCGGCGGATGCGTGTCAGATCAGTGAACTGATAGCCGCCACAAGAGCAGAAGGCGAGACGGCTCTTGCAGTGATGCCGGAAGATCTGGTCGGTTATGTGCGGCAGTATGATGCATCGATCCGGCTGCTTTACGGAAGGCGTTCCAAATCAGAGAAACCAGTGCGGAAAATCCGCCGTCAGATGCGAAAAGAACAGCCGAAGATCAAAAAGCTGATCCGCAGGATCCGGCAGCAGGGCGTGAATTATCTGGTTTTTCTTGCAGATGATCAGCAGGATACTAAAATTCAGAGAAATGGATTTGAAAAGATAGGAAAAGTAGGGGGTTACTCGGTCTATAAAGATAAATGGTAAGCATAATCCCATGCATTGCCACAGACTTTGCTATTGTAATTTTGGAGAAAGTGTTGTAAACTTATCGGCGATGTAAAAGTATAGAATTTTATATGAAGAGGATAAGTATATGGAAAACAGAGAACGTTATAAAAGACTGATCATGTTTCTGGCATCTGCATTTATTCTGACACTCCAGACAGGCGTGTTCGCTTATGTATGGTTTAAGGATTATGCATTTTCCGGAGCGATCGGAGAAGCTTTCTGGAAACGCGGAAACTATGTAGTCATTGCACAATATGCTTTGATGCTGTACTTCTTCTACCGTATTTACGGCGGCTTCAAAGTAGGATATTTGCGGGTTTTTGAAGTACTGTATTCCCAGGTTCTTTCCGTGCTCTGTGTAAATGCGATCACGTATCTGCAGCTGGCACTGATCGGACGCTGGAAGTTTACGAAATTCATAGAGCCGATTCTGAAAATGACCGGCGTTGACCTGGTGATCGTTGTAGTCTGGGTCGTATTTATGCGGTGGATCTATACAAAAATCTATCCGCCGAGACAGATGCTGCTGGTATATGGAGATTACAGCCCGCAGGATCTGATCCAGAAGATTTCCAGTCGTGAGGATAAATACAACATCTGCGAGAAGATCCATATCAGCAAAGGGCTGGATGCGATCAAAGGGCGGATCGATGAGTATCATGCAGTGGTACTTGGAGATATTCCGGCATCCGAGCGAAATATCCTGCTGAAATATTGCTTTGAAAAAGATATCCGCTGCTACAGCATTCCGAAGATATCGGATATTATGATCATGAGTGCGGAAAATATTCACCTGTTTGATACCTCTCTGCTTTTGTTCCGCCATCGCGGACTGACAGCCGAGCAGCAGTTCTTCAAACGGGCGTTTGATATTGTAACTTCTTTGCTTGGAATTATTGTGGCATCGCCGTTTATGATCGTCATTGCCATTCTGGTGAAACTGTACGACAAAGGTCCGATATTTTATAAACAGGCGAGACTGACAAAAGGAGGCAAAGTCTTTTATGTAATGAAATTCCGCAGCATGCGTGTGGATTCGGAAAAACAGGGAGCAAGGCTGGCGATGAAGCATGATGATCGTATCACACCGGTTGGACGTGTGATCCGAAATCTTCACCTGGATGAATTACCGCAGCTTTTCAATATCCTCAAAGGCGATATGTCTATGGTCGGTCCGAGACCGGAGCGTCCGCAGATCGCAGAAGAGTACAAAAAAGCAATACCGGAGTTTGATTACCGCCTAAAGGTGAAGGCGGGACTGACCGGATTTGCACAGGTTTATGGAAAATACAACACAACACCGTATGATAAATTAAAACTGGATCTGACCTACATTGAGAATTACAGTTTTGTGCTGGATATAAAACTGATGTTTCTGACCTTTAAGATCCTGTTCCAGAAAGAAAATACCGAAGGCGTGGAAAAATGGCAGGTGACGGCTGCTACCAAGGAAAATCTGGAGCAGATCAAAGAAGAGGAAGAAAAGGAAATGAAAGAAACCGGAAAACAGCAATAGGAGAACCGTATTTATGGAAAAAAGACCGTTAGTATCCGTGATCATACCGGCCTATAATTGTGCAGGGTTGATATCAAGAGCGATCGAGTCCGTGTTGATCCAGGAGGTATCGCTGGAGATCATCGTTATAGACGATGGCTCCGGTGACAACCTGGAGCAGGTGCTGGAGACGTATCGGGATAACCCTGCGTTTTCTTTTATTAAAAATAAGACAAATCTGGGTGCGGCCGGAAGCCGGAACAAAGGTGTGGCCATGGCGAAAGGCAGATATGTCGCGTTTCTGGATGCCGATGATTACTGGGCAGCCGGGAAATTAAAAAAGCAGACAGATGCTATGGAAAGGACAGGCTGTGTTTTAAGCTGTACGGCAAGAGAGCTGATGACTCCTCAGGGCGAACTGACCGGACGGATCATTCCGGTAAAAGAAGAAATCACCTACCGTGACCTTTTGCATCATAACAGCATCAACTGTTCTTCCGTTGTTTTGAAAACGGAAGTTGCGAAAAACTATCCGATGGAGCACGATGACAGCCACGAAGATTACATTACCTGGCTGAAAATCCTGCAAAAATATAAAAAAGCTTGTGGTATCCGGGAACCTCTGTTAAAATATAGGCTAAGTAATCAGGGAAAATCAGGAAATAAATTGCAGTCGGCGAGAATGACCTTTATGGTATATCGTTACCTGGGTTTTGGCATCTTGAAATCCTGTTATTATTTTGCTTCCTATGCTCTCCATGGTGTGTGGAAATATTATGGATTTTCCGGGAAAGAGCATAAAAAGACAACGGAAAACCAGAGGAGATAGGGTATGAAAAGTTTTATCAAATATCTGTACAGCAAATGTCTGCAGATATTGCTGTTTCCATTTTGCCTCTTCCCGATCCAGAAGAACCGGCTGGCTTTTACCGGGCTTACAGGCGGCAAAGGATATGATTATTCCTGCAATCCGCGATATCTTTCGGACTATATCAGAGAGCAGGAGAAGGACACGTTTGAGATATACTGGATGGTTACAGATCCAAAGCAGTATCGTGACAAAGAAGAGAAGGATCTGCATTTTGTGAAACATTTTACGCTGAGAAGTTTTTATTATCTTCTGACGGCAAAAGTGATCATCACGAACGGCTCTTATGCTCCGTGGTTTCCGTTTCGCAAAAAGCAGTATCTGATCAACACCTGGCATGGCGGCGGAGCTTATAAGAAAATTGAAAATGACAAACCGGATGCCAACTGGGCGACCAGAAAGCGTGCAGAATTCTGTGCGAAAAATATACAGCTGATCGTATCAAGCTGTCAGGCGGCAAGTGACAGGCTGTTTCGCCGTGCATTTCTTTACCATGGAGAAATCTTAAAATGCGGTATGCCGCGAAATGATTTTCTGGTCTGTGGGAACACAGAGCAGGCGGATCAGAAAGTAAGGCAGACCTATCAGATAGACCGTAAGTATCGGATCTTGCTGTATGCACCTACCTATCGTTCAAATGGGAAAAATCAGATGCCGGATTTTACAGGACTTCGAAAAGTACTTGAAGAAAATGGCGAAAAGTGGTATGTATTATACCGGGCACATCGCTACAGTGAGGACGATTCGGCAGGATTGGATCCGGAATGCTCAGCGGATGTGACGGACTATCCTGATATGCAGGAGCTTTTAGCGGCAGCAGATATGCTGATCACGGACTATTCCTCCTGTATATGGGATTATTCTTTTTTATACCGACCATGCTTTCTGTATACACCGGATCTGCGGGAATATCTTGCAAAGACCGGTTTTTATGTAGATATTCATGAGTGGCCGTTTCCAATCTGTGAAAATATGGAAGATCTGGAAAAACAGATCCGCTCTTTCGATGAAGAAAAGAACAGAGCGAGGATCATGGAGCATCATCAGCAAATGGGAAGCTATGAGAGCGGACATGCCTGCGAGGCGGTCTGCAGTTGGATAAAGCAAAAAAGTATTTGTGAGGAGAACGCATAAAATGAGTCGATTTCTAAAAGACACGAAAAAGTACTACAAGTACGCGATCTATTCGGCAAAATCGAAATTGCAGTCTGAGGTGGCAAGTTCCTACCTGAACTGGCTGTGGTGGGTATTGGACCCGATCTGTTTCATGCTGATCTACACCCTGATCTTTGGTGTGGTATTTAATGCAAAAGAGCAGTATTTTACAGTCTTCATTTTTATCGGTCTGACGATGTGGGATTTCTTTAATAAGACCCTTCAGCAGAGCGTAAAAATCGTCAAAAACAACAAGTCCATTGTGGCAAAAGTATATTTGCCGAAATACATTCTGGTTATGGTCCGCATGTTTGTAAACGGCTTTAAAATGCTGATCTCTTTTGGCATCGTGATCATTATGATGGTCATTTACCGCGTGCCGGTCAGCTTTAATATTCTGTACATGATCCCGATCATGCTGACCCTGTTTCTGTTCACGTTCGGATGCAGTACGATCGTGGCACATTTTGGCGTATTTGTACAGGACTTGTCCAACGTGATCAATATCGTACTGCGTCTGCTGTTTTATATTACCGGTATTTTTTATAATGTAGAAACAAGGCTTGCAAAATTTGCACCGTGGAATAAAGTGATCCTTCATTGCAATCCACTGGCACTGCTTCTGACTTCTGCAAGAAGATGTATGATCTATGACCAGACACCGGCAAGAAAATTCCTGCTTCTGTGGATGGTGCTGAGTTTCATACTGTCAGCGATCGGAGTAAAGATTATTTATAAATACGAAAACAGTTATGTGAAGGTGATATAATGGAACGCGAAATTGCAATCGAAGTAAAAAATTTATATATCAGTTATCGAAACCTGCAGAAGTTTTCCATCAAGCAGAGTTTATTACATTTCAAAAAAGTACAGGCCGATGTATTCCAGGCAGTAAAGGATGTATCCTTTGAAGTAGAAAAAGGAGAGATCCTCGGAATCATCGGAAAGAACGGAAGCGGAAAATCCACCATGCTCAAAGCACTGGCCGGCATTTTTTCTCCGGATACGGGAAGCATTGACCTGAAAAACCATTCCGTTTCCCTTCTGTCGATCGGTGTCGGATTTGAAAAAGAGATGAGCGGAAGAGAAAACATCATTCTTTCCGGTATGCTTCTTGGTTTTTCGGAAGAGTTTATCCGTTCCAAGATGGATGAGATCATTGAATTCGCCGGACTTGGCAAATTTATTGATATGCCGGTGCGTACTTACTCAAGCGGTATGTATTCCAAGCTGGCATTTTCCATCACAGCCGTTCTGGAGACCGACATCATGCTGATCGATGAAGTACTCAGCGTTGGTGATGAAAAGTTTAAAAAGAAAAGTTATGAAAAGATGAAGAGCCTGATCTCAAACAGAGAGCGTACGGTTGTGATCGTTTCCCACAGCCTGGATACGATCGCAGATCTCTGCGACAAAGTCATGTGGATGCATGAAGGAAAACTGATCGAGATCGGAACACCGGATGAGGTTCTTCCGCGTTATCTGGAATTTATGAAATAGGAGGCAGCATCGTGGAAAAAACAAATATTTACGGCGTTGTACTTGCGGGGGGCAAGGGAACACGTATGGGGAATGTTGAGAAACCGAAACAGTTTATGGAAGTTGGCGGCAAGCCGATCATTATCCATACACTGGAGAAATTTGTGGTCAATCCGCAGTTTGAGCGTGTGATCGTTCTGTCACCGAAGCAGTGGATCACCTACACCCAGGATATCATTAAAAAATATATTCTGCTTTCAGATAAGATCGATGTGATCGAAGGCGGTGCGACCCGCAATGATACGATCATGAATGCGATCAGTCATATCGAAAAATTTTACGGACTGGATGAAGAAACCATTATTGTCACCCACGATTCCGTTCGTCCGTTTGTGACACACCGTATTCTGGAAGATAACATCCACTATGCGAAAGAGTACGGAGCCTGCGATACCGTTATCCCGGCGACCGATACCATTGTGGAGAGCATGGATAATCAGAAGATCAGCAATATTCCGGATCGTTCCAAAATGTATCAGGGACAGACACCGCAGAGTTTTCATGCAAAGCGTCTGCGTGAAGTTTTCGATGAACTGAGTGAGGAAGAGAAGACGATCCTGACCGATGCCTGCAAGATCCTCGTTCTCAAAGGGGATGCGATCCATCTGGTAGAAGGTGAAGTTTTCAATATTAAGATTACGTATCCGTACGATTTGCGTGTTGCAGAGTCTATTTTAGGAGGAAATGGCGTATGCTAAATACGGTGTATCAGCTGAAACGTCCAAGACAGTTTGAAGTCGCATTTAAGGAAATGGAGATCGATGACAGACAGGTGATTGTGCGTCCGACCAGACTGTCTATCTGCCATGCGGATCAGCGTTACTATCAAGGTGCAAGGGCGGAAGAGATTCTGCGTCAGAAACTGCCTATGGCATTGATCCACGAGGGGATCGGCAAAGTAATCTATGATCCGACCGGAACCTTTGAAATCGGAACAGAGGTTGTGATGATCCCGAACCGACCGGTAGAAAAAGACGATATCATTGCAGAAAATTATCTGCGATCCAGCAAATTCTGTGCGAGCAGCATGGATGGATTTCTACAGGAATATGTTCAGGCTGTGCCGGATCGTTTTGTACGTCTGCCGCAGGGGATCAATCCGACGGTAGCTGCCTATACAGAGCTTGTCAGCGTGAGCTTTCATGCGATCAATCGTTTCTTACGTTTTTCACATGAGAGACGTGATGTGATCGGTGTGTGGGGCGATGGCAATTTGGGTTACATTACCTCACTGCTTCTGAAAAAGATGCTTCCGGATTCCAAAATCTATATTTTCGGTGTCACGGAAAACAAACTGTCGGATTTTACTTTTGCAGACGGTACCTACTGTGTCAATGAAATTCCGGCAGATATGCAGATCGATCATGCGTTTGAATGCGTTGGAGGCGGAGCGGCATCCAAAGCGATCAATCAGATCATTGATTATATCCATCCGGAGGGTACGATCAGTATTTTAGGTGTCAGCGAAGATCCGGCACCGATCAATACCCGCATGGTTCTGGAAAAGGGACTGCGTATTTTTGGCAGCAGCCGCAGCGGCAGAAGTGACTACGAAGGTCTGCTGCAGTTATATGAAGAGCATCCGGAAGTAGTATCTTATCTGGAGAATATCATGGGTGCGGAAGTAGAAGTAAGAGATGTGAAGGATATAACCAGAGCATTTGAAATGGATATACACAAATTGATGGGAAAAACGGTGATGATCTGGAATGAGTAAAAAGATAAAGAGACTCTATCTTTTTCTGACCTTAAAGCTTCTTTTTCCCTGGCAATACAGGAGATTTCGTAAGCTGCCTTTAAAAAAGTGGAAAGCGGTGTTCATTGAAGCCAATCTGACACAGCTTTCCGGCAGCTTACGTTTTTTGTATCAGGTATTATGCAGCGAAGAAGAGATGGAAGTGAGCGTCCACTATCTGATGGAATCCGGAAACAAATGGAAATTTATTCAGAATGCGATGGCATGTCTGAAGGACTGTGCCGATGCACATTATATTTTTCTCTGTGAGGGTTCCAGGGTGATCAGCTGCATTGAGCCAAGAGAAGAGACGGTGATCACGCAGCTCTGGCATGGATGCGGTGCGTTCAAAAAATTTGGCTTCAGCACCTGTGAGGAGCTTTTCGGCGGAAGCAGAGAAGAATATCTGAAATATAATTATTATAAGAACTATGACTATATAACCGTATCAAGCCCGGAGGTTATCTGGGCTTATCAGGAGGCCATGAATCTTCCGAAAGAGGACAAAAGTGTTGTACCGATCGGTGTCAGCTGCACAGATCTTCTGTTCCGGGAAAAATTTCAGAAGGCAGCACAGAAAAAACTGTATGACATCTGTCCGGCAGCAAAAGGAAAGAAAGTCATGCTCTATGCCCCGACGTTCCGCGGAAGTGTGGGGGGAGCGAAGGCACCGGATTCCATGGATCTCTGTCTGATGCAGGAGAAGCTTGGAAAAGACTGGATTTTGCTGATTAAACAGCATCCGGTTGTGAAACAGAGACCGGAGGTTCCAAAGGAGTGTCAAAGCTTTGCGTATGATGTTTCTGATGCATTTGTCATCGAAGAACTGCTCTGTGTCAGTGATCTGTGTATTTCGGATTATTCGTCGCTGGTATTTGAATATTCATTATTTGAGCGTCCGATGCTGTTCTTTGCCTACGATTTTGAAGAATATGGAGAGTGGCGTGGTTTTTACTATGATTACCATGAACTGACACCGGGACCGGTTGTGCACACCACGCAGGAGATTGTTGATTATGTACTCCATCTTAAGGAGCGTTTTGACAGAAAACAGGTCGCGGATTTCAAGGAGAAATTTATGAGTGCCTGCGACGGACATGCAACAGAGCGACTGCTGGAAATGATCAAGAAGGAGAAAACGGATGAGTAAGGTAATAAGAGCAATGAAAAAGGTTTACTGGAAAGGAAGAAAGAAGATTAAGAAACTTCCGCCGGTAAAAGCAGCAAAGAAATATATGGGCAGAAAGAGAAAAGACAAGCTTCTCTATGAGACACTGCCGGCTGCATACAATGCACATAAGAATGAGCCGGTCGATGAACGAAAAGTCATTTTTATTGAGCTTCGTCTGCCGGACGTAAGCAACAGTTTCCGCATTCTGTATGATGAGCTGCAAAGAGATTTTGATCTGGATATCCATGTACATCTGCTGCGAAATTCTTTTGTCCCAAGAGAAGAATACATCAGACGCTGTAAAGAGATGCTGGCCGATGCGGCAACTGCAAAATACATCTTTGTAAATGAAGCTTCCGACGTACTCAGCTGCGTGGATATGCGGCCAGAAACGATCGTTACCCAGCTGTGGCATGCATGCGGAGCCTTCAAAAAGTTTGGTATGAGCACTGCGGAGCTGATCTTCGGACCGAATGCAGAAGAGCTGAAACGCCATCCGAACAACAAGAATTATACTTATGTTACCGTATCCAGTCCGGAGATCGTGTGGGCATATGCGGAAGCCATGGATATGAAGGATCGTCAAGATGCAATCCGCCCGGTCGGAACGAGCCGTACGGATATTTTCTATCGCAGTGAGACGATCGCTCAGGCATTCCAGAACCTGTACAAAGAATTTCCAAAAGCCAAAGGAAAAAAGATCATCTTATATGCACCGACATTCCGCGGTCGTGTGGCGAGGGCAAAAACGCCGGACTGCTTTGATCTGGAGAAGTTTGCCGAGCATTTCAAAGATGAATATGTAGTGATTTTTAAGCACCATCCGTTAGTAAAGAATGTACCGCAGATTCCGGAAGAATTAAACGGAACCTTTGCCATTGATGCAACAAAAACCATGACGATCGAGGATCTGCTCTGCGTCAGCGATATCTGTATTTCGGATTATTCGTCACTGGTATTTGAATATTCTCTGTTTGAGCGTCCGATGCTGTTCTTTGCCTATGACTTGGATGAATACTTTGACTGGAGAGGCTTCTATTACGATTACAATGAGCTGACACCGGGACCGGTCTGCAAGACAAACGATGAGATGATCGATTATATCAGCCATCTGGATGAACGTTTTGACAAACAGAAAGTCATTGATTTCAAAGAGAAATTTATGCGGTCCTGCGATGGCCATGCGACAGACCGTATTCTGCATATGGTTTTTGCTGATCGTTATGACAGTCTGAAACTGAGCCATGAAAGAACAGATGATGAGATCAAAGTTTCCGTTGTTATGCCGGTTTACAATGCAGAAAATTATCTGTTTGACAGCCTTGGAAATGTTCTGAAACAGACGTTAAAAGACATTGAAGTAATCTGCGTGGATGACGGATCAACTGACCGTTCGGCAGAGATCATCGAAGATTACGCATCGAGAGATTTCCGCCTTTCTCTGATCCGTCAGAAGAATCAGTATGCCGGAGCGGCGAGAAACGCAGGTCTTGCAAAATGTCGCGGTAAGTATGTGGTATTCTGGGATGCGGATGACCGTTTTGCACTGGATGCACTGGAAAAGCTTTATACAAAAGCAGAGGCAGATGAAGCCGATCTGTGCGTCTGCGATATCCGCAAATGGGATGATACGACGGATCGCTATGTGCTGCCGTCCAACTATCTGCGAAAAGAATTTATGCCGGAAAAAGTGCCGTTTTCAAAAGAAGATATTCCGCAGTATATTTTTAATTTTACAACGAATATTCCATGGAACAAAATGTACCGCCGTTCTCTGATCACAGACAACGATCTGAAGTTCGAACATCGCCAGAGAGCAAACGATGTCGTGTTTGTCATGCAGGCACTTTATCTGGCAAAACGTATTACCGTTGTAGATGAGAGACTGATCGACTATCGCTATAATAATGCGAATAATCTTACCGCAGGTCTTTCCAAAGATCTTTATAGCACGTACGATGCATTTCTGGCAGCACATGATATTCTGAAAGAGCGGGGAGCTTTTGAAAATGAGAAGGTAAAACAGAGTTTTGATAACAAAACCTTAAATCTTCTGGTTCAGAGTATCGATCTTCAGACAAACGAAGCATCTGCAAGAGAACTGTTTGATATGCTGCTTCAGGAGGGATTCCGGAAGATTGGAATCGAAGACTATGAGAACTATTATTATTCCAGAAAGGTATATCAGGCGTACCGTACGATGCTGACCGGTTCTTTAGTTGACACACTGATCGTACTGAAGGAACAGAAAAATACAAATCTGGAAGTACATCGCCAAAAACTCTGTATGCAGAGACTGAAAGTGCAGAGACAGACTGTCAAAATCCAGACGCAGAAGGAAAAATTAGATATCAAAACGGAACAATTAAAAAAATTAAGGGGACAAATGGGATACCGTATCTGCAAAAAACTGGGATTTTTTAAAGAGTAGGCACGGATGTCCGCAAATCAAAAGAAAAGAGGGGAGAATATGTTATCTGTCATCATACCGGCTTATAATGAGGAAAAAATGATACAGACAACGGCTGAT
Organism: Ruminococcus sp. MCC718; assembly: GCF_018783905.1. NCBI lineage: Bacteria > Bacillati > Bacillota > Clostridia > Eubacteriales > Oscillospiraceae > Ruminococcus > Ruminococcus sp. MCC718. The sequence goes on along the minus strand of NZ_WQNP01000095.1, from coordinate 23,872 downwards.
ACGGTGGACCGCATCCTGAGTGAGGCATCTGTCCCGTATGAGATCGTATTTGTAAACGATGGTTCAAAAGACGGAACCTGGCAGCAGATTGAGACGGCGGCCGAGAAAAATCCACATGTAAACGGACTGCATTTTTCCAGAAATTTTGGAAAGGAATCTGCTATTTTTGCCGGACTTGCAAATGCAGAAGGGGACTGCTGTGCAGTAATGGACTGCGATCTGCAGCATCCGCCGGAAGTGCTGGTTTCCATGTACCGTCTCTGGGAGCAGGGATACGAAGTGGTAGAAGGGGTAAAACGAAGCCGTGGAAAAGAAAGTGCCATTCACAGGGCATGTGCGGGTCTGTTTTATAAAATGATGTCAAAGGCAGTGAAGATTGATATGTCACGTGCTTCCGACTTTAAACTTCTGGATCGCAAGGCAGTCGATGCCCTGCTTGGGATGCCGGAGAAAAATGCATTTTTCCGTGCACTGTCCTCCTGGATCGGTTATCGCAGCACCAGCGTGGAGTTTGATGTGCAGGAACGTACAGAAGGTGAGTCAAAATGGTCTACCTGGTCTCTGATCAAATATGCAGTGACTAATGTAGTGGCATTTTCAACGGCTCCGATGCAGTTTGTGACGGTGGCAGGTATCTTTACTTTTCTGTTTGCGATCGTGCTTGGTATTGAATCTCTTGTACGTTATTTTACCGGACATGCAGTAGAAGGTTTTACGACAGTGATCCTTCTGATCCTGATTGTCGGAAGCCTGATCATGATGAGTCTTGGAATCATTGGTTATTATATTTCCAAGATTTATGAAGAAGTAAAAGGAAGACCAAAATACCTGATCTCAAAAAAAGCAGGTAAGCGAAAATAGGAGGCCATTTTGTCAGGTTCAATCAAAAAAATCATTAAGAAAATTCCTTTTGTGGGCAGTTATGTGAAGAAAGTCCAGACAGAAAAAAAGGAAGAAGAACAGAAACAAAAGCTGGAGAAAAAAAGGCTGGAACTGCAAAAAGAGCAGGAACGCATCAAAGTATGGCTGAAAAGTGAAAAGCAGAACGCTCCGGATAAAAACAGTCGGAAAATTTCTGTCATTGTGCATCATCATACAGGCGAGGAGCAGCTGCAGAAGCTGAAAGAGAATTTTAAAGAAGCAGCAGCCGGCCTGGAGTTTGAAGTGTTTACGGCAGACATTGAATCAAAACAAAACACCTCATTTGCCGAATTCTGCAACGAAGCCGCAAGAAAAGCAACGGGTGAGTATCTGTTTTTTCTGGATGAAAGCGTACGGCTGGCATCCGAATGTCTGAATGCCATGCTGCTTGCAGCAGAACAGAACGAGAAGGCCGGGGCTGTGGGAGCAAGGATTCTCTATCCTGAATCTGAGAAAGCCATTTCAAAGTTCGCTGCGGTGAAGAGCTGCGGCATTGCCTTTCACAAAAAAAAACGCAACAAAACCTGGTACTGGCAGCCGTATGATCTTCTGGCAGGCGAGGAGACTCTGGAGGTGGATCTTCAGCCGTCCGTTCAGAAGGCTGTCCGTGTGGATGTGATGCTTGTTTTGCGGGAGCGTTTTCTGGAAGTACGTGGTTTTGATCCGGCTTACCAGTCCATCCATGTAAAAAAAGATGAGTTTTCAGAGACAGACCTCTGCCTGAAACTTTCAAAAGCCGGATATCAGAATCTTCTGGCACCGGCTGCACTTGCTTTTCAGAGTGTAGAAGAAAAGAGCAAACCGGATCAGGCAGAAAAGGATCGAAGACTTTATAATCTATATGTTTATCAGGGAAAATGGCAGAGCTGTCTGACACGGATGTTTTCTGAGACAGAGGATAAGCCGATTGTGCCGGATCCGAAAAAGATTGATATTTGTGCACCGATGCCGGATGACGAAAACAAAAAGTTCTGGGGAGATTATCATTATGCCCTGGCAATGAAAAAGGAGCTGGAGAAGCACGGCTATCAGGTGGATGTACGCCCTTATCAGAGATGGTATGAAAGCACAGACAGTGCCGTTACGATTGCTCTGCGTGGAAACCGGCCATATTATCCGAAAGAAGAGATTGTACAGAAAAATATCATGTGGAACATTTCGCATCCGGCTGATATTCCACAGGGAGAATACGAACGGTTTGATCTGGTCTACTTTGCATCGGAAAAACTGTGCAGAAAATGGGAAAACGAATTAAAAACAAAATGCGATGTGCTTTTGCAGTGTGCAGATCCGGATGTGATGAAGAGTACTGCCGGCGAAAAGAAATACGATCTGCTCTTTATCGGCAATTCCAGGCGTGTTTACCGTCAGATCGTGCAGGATGCCCTGACACTGGATTATCCGCTCACCATCTACGGAAGACACTGGGAAGCATTTGAAGAAGCACAGAAGTGTGTCAGAGAACCATACATGCCAAACGATCAGGTTGGTCAGGCATACCGTGATGCGAAGATCGTGCTCAATGACCACTGGGATGATATGAAAGAAACCGGTATTGTCTCCAACCGCCTGTTTGATGCACTGGCAGCAGAAGCGTTTATCATCAGTGATGAGATGCCGGAGATCGAGGAGATCTTTGAAGGAACGGTTGTCACTTACAAAGACTGCAAAGATCTGAAAGAAAAAGTGGATTATTATATGGAACATCCAAAGGAAGCAGAAAAACTCGCCGAAAGAGGCCATCAGCTTGTGCTGGAAAAGCATACCTTTGCAAAAAGAATGGACAAACTGGTGCAGGATCTTTCCGGTCTTTAAGGAGAAACAGAAAAACAGCAGCCATTGCTTTGAAGCGATGACTGCTGCTTTATTAAGTAAATATCAGGAAAGTTCTGCATCGGCACAGTCGAGTGCGGCAGCGATGACCTGATCCATATCGTAATATTTATAATTGCCAAGTCTTCCGCCAAAAATCACACGCTCTTTCTTTGTAGCCAGTTCCTGATATTTGGCTGCCAGAGCGGAGTTTTTGGAATCATTGATCGGATAATACGGTTCGATGCCCGGTTTCCATTCCGAAGAATATTCTCTGGAGATGATGGTGAATGGCTGTGTGCCGAATGTAAAGTGTTTGTGTTCGATGATGCGTGTATAAGGAACTTCACGGTCAGTGTAATTTACCACGGCATTTCCCTGATAATTGTCACATTCCAGACGTTCTTCCTCAAAACGTACGGAACGATATTCCAGAGATCCGTAGCAGAATCCGAAATATTCATCCAGCATACCGGTAAATACCGTCTTGTGTGCCAGGGCGGAGAGTTCTTCTTTATGGGCAAAATAGTCGGTATTTAAGCGGATATCTGCACCGGAGAGCATTTTTTCTACAATGGCTGTGTAGCCTTCAACCGGAATGCCCTGATAGCGGGAGTTGAAATAATTATTATCATAAGTAAAACGAAGCGGAAGACGCCTGATGATAAAGGAAGGCAGTTCCCTGCAGGAGCGTCCCCACTGTTTTTCTGTGTATCCTTTGATCAGCTTTTCGTAGACATCCGTTCCGACCAGAGATAAAGCCTGTTCTTCCAGGTTCTTTGGCTCTGTGATGCCAAGATCTGCGATCTGTTCGGCAATTTTGGCTTTTGCCTGAGCCGGTGTCTGGATGTTCCACATTTTACTGAAGGTGTTCATATTAAAAGGAAGATTATAAAGCTCATCTTTATAGATGGCTACCGGTGAGTTGATGTAGTTATTAAACTCAGAAAACTGGTTGATATAATCCCAGATTTTACGGTCAGAAGTATGGAAAATATGGGCACCATACTGGTGGACATGGATTCCGTCTACATTTTTACAGTAAATATTTCCTGCGATGTGATTTCGCTTTTCTACAACAAGGCAGGATTTTCCATGTTTTTTTGCTTCATGAGCAAAAACGGCACCAAACAGTCCGGCACCGACAATCAGGTAATCGTACATAGTATACTCCTTTGGTTATGATATAGTCGTTATCCTGGGGAAATTGCGTTCACCCAAATCTTAAACAGAGTGTAACATAAAAGCAGAAAGTTGTAAAGAAAAGCAGAATACTTGATATTGAGTGTAAAAATGTGCTATACTCGTGAAGCAAAAGAAATTCACGTATCAGGTTTTGCGTGTATTTGATTGAATAAAGGCGGTGTTACCGAGAAATGAAAAAAAATAAGGGGAACCTGTGCAGAATGTTGCGATTCTGTATATGGTACTGCATGATAGTCGGAGTGATATGGGGGGTATGTCATCCGCTGAGAGTTCATGCAGATATTTATGATGCATCAGATCTGATCTATGCAGACTGGGAGGCAATCGGTGAGCTGGAGACTTCTTCAGCAAGAGGATGGCCCCAGTCTATTTGTGTTACGGACAAGTATATTGTATGTCTGATCAACGGGGCAGCAGCGGAAGCAATCCCGGATACGCTGATCGCGTTTAACAAAGACGATTACAGTTATGCGTTTGAAGTAACGGAACGAGATTATGAGCATGGAAACGGCATGACTTACAATAGTAAGACCAATGAGATCTACGTGATGCCGGGACCATGTCTGGATAAGGAAAATGAAGGCAATATTTATGTGGTAGATGCGGATACACTGCACTGGAAACGGACCTTTCAGTCCTCCAGCGGGCAGAATTTCGGCGGGATCGAGTATCTGGAAAGTACCGATCAGTACGTGGTATCAGGCGGAAACGGAAGTAAGTTCCGTCTGATGAACTCGGATTTTGAGATTCTGAAAATCATCGCTCCGAGAACCAAACCGGCAGGATCAACGTATCAGGATTTCTGTGTGACAGGGGATTATATTATCTCGCCGTGTTATGACGGAGAGAGTAAAGTAGATAATTATTTTGTTATCTATTCCCTTTCCCAGGGAGAATATCTGAATACGTTTTATGCGGATCTTCCGGGCGATGATGAGAAAAAGGAAATCGAATCCCTCTGTGAGATCGAGCCGGGCAAAATTATGCTTGGTGTGGGGATTAGCAATCCAAGAAGAGTCCGCCTTTATGTGGCAACGCTGCGTGCAGCTTATGACATCACTGCATCGGCAAAAAACGGAACGATCAGTGCCAGTGAGGAGACGGTGGAGGGCGGAACCGACTATCAGGTAAATTTTCAGCCGAATGAACATTATGAGCTGTCACAGCTGATCGTAGACGGAGAACAGGTAGAAAGTGATCCGAAACAGACAGAATACACGTTCCGTGCGGTGTCCGGTAATCATTCGGTGCAGGCGATTTTTACAGAAATTCCACAGTATAAGATAAAAACAAAGGTGATTGACGGTAAGATTGATGAGACAGCGAGTGTTTACCGGGATGAAGACTGGACAGTATCTTATAAACCAAAGAAACACTATGAACTGAGCAGCATCTGGATTGACGGAACAAGCATCAATATTGAAAATGCGAAAGACAGTTATACGTTTACCAATATTCAGGGCAAACATGATATTCGTGTGAAATACACGGAGATTCCGTCCTGGGCGATCAGTACCAGTGTCAAAAACGGAACCATATCAGACAGCATACGCAAAGCGTACCGCGGCAGCAGCCATACGATCCAGTTTGAAGGAAAGAAAGATTATGTGCTTTATGAAGTCAAAGTGGACGGCGTAAAAGTGGATAAAAAGCAGTTTACGGATTCGTATACTTTTGCAGATATCAGCGGTGCACACAACATACAGGTTGTATACATATGGAAATATCTCTGGGTATGTGCCCTTCTGGGAGCAGCATTTGCAGCATTTCTGATCTTCTATATCCGCATCCGTATCATCCGGAGAAAGAAAAGAAAGAAACGTCAGGAAGAGAGAGAACTGCGGGCTAAGGAGCTGGCTGCAAGAGAACTTGCGGAAAATGAAAACGCAGATGATATCACAGAAAATGCAGAGAATATGACAGAAACTGCCGATGATAGTACAGAAGATACAGAGGATATGACACAAACTACAGATGATCATACGGAAGATGCAGTCAGTGAAGAAAAGATAACAGATTCAGAAGAAACAGGAGAGTAGGTGAAGTCACTGTTTGGATATATCATTGTCAATAAGCCGGAGATGAAATTCAAAGAATTTGATCTTTACCATGCATATTACTGCGGGTTGTGCCGGTCGTTAAAAAAATGTTATGGCATGGCAGGTCAGATCAGTTTAAGTTATGACATGACCTTTCTTGCCATGCTGCTCACCGGGCTTTATGAGCCGGAGGAAACATGCAGCCGGGAAAGGTGTGTGGCACATCCACTGTCCAGACATATGGCGATCGAGAATATTTTTACAGAATACGCAGCCGATATGAATGTTCTGCTTACCATGTACAAGTGTGAGGATGACTGGCAGGATGAGAAAAAGTTTGGCAGGCATCTTTACGGAAACGTACTGAAAGTAAAAAGCATAAAAAAGAATCCATATCCGGAAAAGGCAGAAAAGATCAAAGCCTGTCTGGAAAGTCTTTCGCAGAAAGAAAAGGAAAATGTCCAGGATATCGATACGATGTCGGGGCTTTTTGGTGAGATCATGGCAGAACTTTTTGCTTATCAAAAAGATGCGTGGGAGCAGCTGCTGCGAAAAATGGGCTTTTATATGGGCAAGTTTATTTATCTTCTGGATGCTTATGAAGATGTTGAAGAAGATAAAAAGAAGCAGAATTATAATCCTCTGGCGATTTACAGCAAAAAAGCGGATTTTGAAGAATTTGCAGGGCATTTGCTGACCATGATGATCGCAGAGGCGTCCAGAGCCTTTGAACAGCTTCCGATTTTGAAAAATGCAGAGATACTGCGAAATATCTTATATTCCGGTGTCTGGTGCCGATACGAAATGATCAAAGAAAAACGCAGACAGAAAGCAGATGAATGATCCATATCAGATTTTAGGTGTTTCAAGGAATGCAACCGATGACGAAATAAAGAAAGCATATCGCAGCCTCAGTCGAAAGTATCATCCGGATGCCAATCTGGATGATCCAAAAGAGGCGGAAGAAAAGTTCAAGGAAGTACAGCAGGCTTACCAGCAGATCATGCAGGAGAGAAGTTATGGCGGCAGTGCAGACGGAAACGGTCAGGGAGGCTATAACGGAGCTCCGTTTGGCGGATTCTGGCAGTACGGTGGCTTCAACACGCAGCAGAGGCAGGAAACCCAGGAAGATACGCACATGCAGGCAGCAGCAAACTATATCAATAACGGGTATTATCAGGAGGCACTCAATGTTCTTAGCGGGATCTCAAGCCGCAATGCCAGATGGTATTACTTAAGTGCACTTGCAAATTCCGGAGTCGGAAATAATGTAAAAGCACAGGAAGATATCAGTGAAGCAGTACGCCTGGAACCGAACAATTTCCAGTATCAGAGCTTAAAACAGCGTCTGGAGGGCGGTACCGGCTGGTATCAGAAACAGAGTACCGTGTATGGAAGACCGGATTTCTCCGGCCAGGACTGGTGCATGAAGATGTGTCTGCTCAATCTGCTCTGCAACTGCTGCTGCAACAGAGGTATGTGCTGCGGTACACCGATAGGATATCGATGATCAGGAAAAGAGGGATTTTAAGTGATTGATCTGACAGGATGTGTGTCCATTCCGTATTTTAAGAAAACCGTGTTTACGGGAAGTGATGGAAAAATGAGATATCTGCTCGGAAAAGCAGAAGAAAACGAAGAAACGGTTCTGAAAGCGTGGTACTGGGAAGGACCTTATGCCAGCATGTATGTGCCGGAGGAGAAAAAAACGGCCGCAGTTTTTCCGTTTTCAGAAGAAGGAATCAGCCAGGCGGTTGCCTGGCTGAATGAAGCTGCGGTTAATTTTTAGCAAAATACCACATATTTTTAATCTGACCGGAAATCTCCTGGAAAGTGTAAGTCTGGGAAGTGCGTACTTTGCTGGCAGGATCATGTACCGTAAAAGCACCGTCCTGATAACCGGTCAGTACAATGAAATGTCCGGTCGTGGTAAAAATACCAGGTCCCATGCTGCAGATGATCGGACAGCCGACCGAAAGTACATTGATCATGGCATTTTCATCAAGCCCGAGAATGCTTCCGCTGAGCCCAAAATGCTCTACACCATTGGTCATCAATTCCCATTTAGTGTCCAGATTTTCATCCAGATAGCCATTGGAACTTGCATAATCTGCAACGACGGCAGGCGTAATGGAAGCATCCTGCAAAAGACCGCTGATCACCATGGAAAGGGCGGTCGGACCGCATCCGCTGACTGCAATGATCGTTTCCGAACCGTAAGGGGCATAGCCCCAGCGTTCATCCCACTGAATCAGGGCAGGGATCTCACCGGTTACAAAGTCATCTCCGATGCTTTTGGCAGCGGCATTTTTATGTTTTTTCGGATAATCCAGCACAAAATCCAGCATTTCGCTGTTTTTGGAAAGTGCTTTCAGCAGCGATTTCGGATAACGGGAAGGATCTTTTAAGATCTTTTTTAATTTGGGCAGATCCGCAGACTGCTGCTGCAGCAGACCAAGATAATCATCCGCAGAAACAGGGGTTGTCTCAGATACATCCGTTGTCTGGGACTGCTTTTTTTTCTTTTTCTGTGCTTTTTCGGTTGCTGCTGCGGTTTCCGTGTCCGGATCGTTTCGGCTGGCCGTTTCCAGAGCAGCAGAAGATGCTGCCTCAGAGAAACGTTCCGATACGTTACCGGAAGTGGCAGTCTGTTTCTGCTGATGAACGTAAGTCAGAAGGCCAAGCCCGGTAAACATCAGGATTACACCAACGCCCAGAAGAATACTGAGGCGTATGATGTGAAGCTGCCGTTCTCTCTGCTGTTGTCGCAGCTGACGGTATTTTTCTCTGTCTTGTGTATCCATAAATTGATCTCCTCTTTGTAAACAGTATATCGCTTTTTGGACAGAAAATCTTCAACACAATGTAAACAATTTACGAAAAAAGCAGAAATATCAGGAAATCATACCTTCTTTTTCCAGAATTTCCAGAATCTCTTCTGCAATCTCTGCGGATGTTTTCTGATCCGTTGCCACCTGGTAATTAGCGGCTGCTTCATAAGCAGGTCTGCGTTTTTCAATCAGGGCTTCGATGTCTGCTGTGTTTTTGCGGCCTTTTAAAAGCGGGCGGTTTTCATCGTCTGCCACTCTTTCAAGGATGGTTTCCGGAAGAGCAGTGAGCAGGACGATGATGCCGCTTTTTTTCATTTCACGAACATTTTCTTCCCGCATGGCGGCACCGCCGCCGCAGGAAACGAGAAAACCGCCAAGAGCTGAAGTTTCTTTCAGAAGATCTGTCTCAAGCTGACGGAAATAAGCTTCTCCGTGTTCAGAAAAGATAGCAGGGATGGACATACCTTCCCGTTTTTCAATTTCCTCATCCATCTCAAGAACCGGCCGGTGAAGTATCCTGGAAAGTTCAGCTGCGATCGTGGACTTTCCGCTTCCCATAAAACCGATCAGAAATAAATTTCCGGTAAAAGATTCTGCCTGTGTTTTTGTATTTGCTGCTGTCATATAAACTCCTTTGTACTGTACAAAATCAATTCTGACGTCTGCAGTTTCAGTTGGATGTACGCTAGGATGCACGGAGATTCTGTCAGGTAAATGTCAGCAGAGCTGACCAGAATTGCGTGCCAGGTCTTACGTGCACTCGACTTGAAAAAACAGACATCACATTGGCACAATTATAACACGTAAGTGCAAGTCTATCCAGTCAAAATCAGTGGCTTGCGGCTTTTTTTGCAAAGTCTGTGGTCACGAGCTGTTCATAAGGGACTTTTTCACTCAGCTCACCGGCACTTTCCAGAATGTCAGAAAGCAGCAGGAAACTGTCTTTTTCAAAAATCAGAGAATCTTTCCAGGTATCCTGTTCCTGATAACGTTTGACGATGGCGGTCAGTGTCTCCATGTCGGTATCATCAAACTGCGGTTTGATCACCTGTGCGATTTCAGCAGGCGTGTGGGCATGCACATAATCCATACCTTTTTGCAGAGCATTGGTGAATCCCTGGATGATCTGAGGTGATTCTTTCAGATAACTGGATTTTGCACAGTAAGCTGTGTAAGGAACATAGCCGGAGTCAACGCCGAGCGAAGCAACAACATAGCCGCTGCCTTCCTGTTCCAGGGCCGTGGCAGACGGTTCGAACTCGACGGTGTAATCACCCTGTCCGCCGGAGAAAGCGGCAGCAGTAGAACCAAAATCGATACTCTGGTCAATGGAAAGATCTGTTGCCGGATCAAGGTTATTCTTTTTCAGAATATACTCAAAAACCATTTCCGGCATGCCGCCTTTTCGACCGCCAAGTACTTTTTTGCCTTTTAAGTCCTGCCAGGAAAAATCAGGATCCTCTTCTCTGGCTACCAGAAAGTTGCCGGCACGCTGAGTCAGCTGAGCAAAGTTGACAACGGAGTCTTTGGCTCCTTCGGCATAGGCATAGATCGTTGCCTCAGCTCCCATAAAGCCGATGTCTGCCTCGCCAGAAAGTACGGCTGTCATGGTTTTATCTGCACCAAACCCGGTGACAAGATTCAGATCTATTCCTTCTTCGGCAAAATAGCCTTTCTGTATGGCAACATATTGAGGGGCATAAAAAATGGAATGTGCTACTTCGTTCAGGGTTACTTTGGAAAGCGTTTCACCGGAAGGATGTTTTTTGCAGCCGACAAGTGCGAGCAGTGCAAAAAGGATCAGGAAAGATAAGAGAAATGATTTCTTTTTCATAAAAACTCCTTTCTTTTTCTAACTGTAATATATGAGAAAGAAAAAGAAAGGTGCATTTGCATTCGGATTGAAGATTTTCAGCTCCTGTGTTACAATACGAAAAGAGGTGTCGCAATCAATGCTTTCCAGGTTCGGCATCCGGAGCATGGGTTTGAAATTTTATCAGAAAATAAAACGACAAGAGGCAAGGAGGAACATACAATGAAAAAACCGATTCTGGTAATTATGGCAGCAGGAATGGGAAGTCGATATGGTGGTTTAAAGCAGATCGATCCGGTCGATGCACAGGGACACATCATTATGGATTTTTCGATTTATGATGCAAAAAGAGCAGGATTTGAGGAAGTTGTATTTATCATAAAAAAAGAAAATGAAGCAGACTTCAGAGAGAGTATCGGAAACCGCATGAGTAAAATTATGAAGGTCTCCTATGTATACCAGGAACTTTCCAATCTTCCGGAAGGATTTGAAGTGCCGGAAGGAAGAGTGAAACCGTTTGGTACCGGCCATGCGATCCTCAGTTGTATCGATGCGATCAGCGGTCCGTTTGCGGTGATCAATGCAGATGATTATTATGGTGTTCATGCATTTCAGGAGATTTATGATTTCCTGTCCACACATCAGGATGATGATAAATATCGTTATACCATGGTGGCATATAAAGTCGAGAATACTTTGACAGAAAACGGTCATGTGGCGAGAGGAGTCTGCACAACAGATGAGCAGAATCATCTGGTTGCGATCCATGAGCGTACGCATATTGAAAAACGTGGTGATCAGACGGAATACACAGAAGACGATGGACAGACCTGGACTGTAATCCCGGAAGGTTCCCTGGTTTCCATGAATATGTGGGGATTTTCTGCAAGTATTCTGAAAGAACTGAAAGAACGTTTTCCAGTATTCCTGAAAAAAAATCTGTCGGTGAATCCGATGAAATGCGAATATTTCCTGCCGGAGGTAGTCAGTAACCTGCTTTCAGAAGGAAAAGCAACGGTAGAAGTTCGTAAATCACTGGACAAATGGTATGGCGTTACCTATAAAGAAGACAAACCGTTTGTCGTAGCGGCAATCCAGTCTTTAAAGGATCAGGGTCTGTATCCGCAGAAGCTCTGGGAGGAGTAAAAGTATTAAAAAAGGATAAAATCAGCTGAAATCGTGTACAGGAGAGGCGGTAACTCTTTACACTATAAGTTTAATGTGCTAAAATGGAAAAAGTGATATTTCAGGTGTGGCTTACGTCAGAAAACACAAAAAGAGCAAAAAGTAAAGGGGTTACGTCATGAGTAAGAAAATCAGAACAGAGGCAGTGGACAGTCTGTTTGAGGCTATTTTGAGTCTGCAGGATAAGGAAGAATGTTATGCATTTTTTGAGGATGTATGTACCGTAAATGAGCTTCTTTCTCTGTCACAGAGATTTGAAGTGGCAAAGATGCTTCGTGAGAAACGTACTTATCTGGAAATCGCAGAGAAGACAGGAGCTTCCACCGCAACGATCAGCCGTGTGAACCGTTCTCTGAATTATGGAAATGATGGTTACGAAATGGTGTTTGACCGAATGGGCAAATAAGAGACAAAAAGAGCTGTATGGTTCGTGTCAGAAGACACGAACCGTACGGCTCTTATTTTTTCTTCAGAAAATCCGGTGCAGGTAGTTGGTCGATCAGACGTTCGATCATTTGCTTTTTCAGGTAGACATCGAAACTCAGCATGCAGATAAAAGAGAACTGCCGTAAGAAATCCTGCTCTTCTTCGGATGCATCGGAAAAACTGTTCTGAGAAGTACTGTACAGGCGACGTACCGTGTCTTTCAGAACATCCACCTGCGATTTTTCCAGTTCCATGACTTCGTTGTAAATAGATTCCAGATTGTAACCGTCTTCCTTCTGAAAATATTTTCCGGTCAGAGGTTCCATTAAAGTCTGAATATCAGTAATAGAAAGGAAAGATTTGAAATAATAAATAAAGAGCATCAGAAGCATATGTTCTCTGGAATACTTTTTCTTTTCCGGCGGTGGAAGCAGATGATTTTTTGCATAGTTGTTGATCATGGTCTTTGTTAAGATCTTATCGCTTGGATAACGTCTGGTGGAAGCCAGATGAGAATCCATGAAGGTGGTTACCTGATCCATATATAACTGTATATCGGGAATATCCTCGGACTTCACGTAATCAATACGGTCAAGACTGTCGAGAATACTCTCCAGAAGCTGGTCTGTGTTGATTGTCATTGCAGTATCCTCCAAAATCCGCCCTGCGGGCTTCTTTTTCATGTTTTTGCATAAAAGTAGTACAAGATAATATCAACGGATTGCTCCGTGCGTCGCACTTCCACAATCCTTTCTACGCTCCATATCGGGGCGGAGCCAAAGATCTTTCATCCACTTATGAGCAAGATCATGTGGAGTTAGACCTTTTGATCCTGGCATTATCGTATTACATTATATAGTTTTTAAAACCAGATGACAAGGGCTTTGATAAAAAATATCAAAAGATAATCTGATGAATTATTTAATTTTTCTTAAAATAAAATAATTGGGTTGACATTTTGCATTCATGCTGGCACTATATCTGTTATGAGAAAACACCCGTTTTAGAATACTTGTAAGAAAGAATTTGAAATGTGAAAAGGGAGGTAATCATTATAAAAGAGATCATAGCCAGGAAGAAAACACTGCTTTGCAGAGTGGCGGTGATTTTAGGCTTTTGTATTTTTTATCTGTCAGGTTTTTCATGGCTGGAGAACAGGCATGTTTCCGGCATACATATTACTGCCTGTGCTTTGGATTATAAGATTCCGTTTCAGGAGATTTTTATCATACCATATTTATTATGGTTTGTTTATATTGCGGCGACGGTGATTTATTTTCTGTTGCACGAGGATGAGAATTTTAATGCACTTGCTGGGACACTGGCTCTTGGTATGACACTTTTTCTGGTTGTATCTGCCATTTATCCAAATGGACTGAACCTGCGTCCGGTGACGTTTGAAAGGGACAATATTTTCATCAGGCTGGTGCAGTTTGTTTATAAGAACGATACGCCGACCAATGTACTGCCAAGTATTCATATATACAATTCACTTGCTGCCTTTATGGCAATCAAAAGAAGCAAGCTTGCCCGGAAACAAAAAGGTTGGGCATGGGGCACTGGTATTCTGACGGTTCTGATTATTTTAGCTACTGTATTTTTGAAACAACATTCGATGTTTGATGGAGTCTGTGCTTTGGCACTGTACGTTGTTACAGATAAACTCTGCTATGGTGTGAATACGGAAACAGAGCGGAGCAAAGTACGAAATCAGTTAATTTAGGTGGAGGAAATTATGAGTGTATATGACACACTGAACGATAAACAAAAAGAAGCGGTCTTTCATACGGAAGGACCGCTTCTTGTACTGGCGGGAGCCGGTTCGGGAAAGACACGCGTGCTGACACATCGCATTGCCTATCTTATGGAAGAAAAGAAGGTAAAGCCATGGAATATTCTGGCGATCACGTTTACCAATAAGGCAGCCGGTGAGATGCGTGAGCGTGTGGATAAGTTAGTCGGAGATGCCGCTGGAAAGGTTTGGGTTTCTACCTTTCATTCAGCATGCGTTCGGATTTTGCGACGGGACATTGGATGGATCGGATTTGACACCAATTTTGCGATCTATGACACTGAAGATCAGAAAAGCCTGATGAAAAGTGTCTGCAAACAGCTTCAGGTGGATACCAAGCTTTATAAAGAACGGGCACTGATGTCCGCGATTTCGGCAGCGAAAGATGAACTGGTAAGTCCGCAGGAGTTTGCACTTCGGGCACAGGGAAATTTCCGTCAGGAGGCGGTCGCAAGGGTTTATGCAGAATATCAGAGACAGTTAAAAAGCAGCAATGCTCTGGATTTTGATGATCTGATCATGAAGACTGTGGAACTGTTCCAGGCAAATTCCGATATTCTGAATGAATATCAGGAGCGTTTCCGTTATATTATGGTGGATGAGTATCAGGATACCAATACGGCACAGTTTAAGCTGGTCAGTCTTCTGGCAGCAAAATACCGTAATCTCTGTGTGGTTGGTGATGATGATCAGTCGATCTATAAATTCCGCGGAGCAAATATCCAGAATATTCTCGGATTTGAAAAAACATTTCCGGATGCGACAGTGATCAAGCTGGAGCAGAATTACCGTTCGACGCAGAACATTTTAAATGCGGCAAATACAGTGATCGCCCACAATAAAGGACGAAAAGAAAAGAAACTGTGGACGGCAAACGGGGAAGGCGATAAAGTCCGGGTACGCAGTTTTATGTCTGCGTATGATGAGGCAGAGATCATTGTCGGAGAGATTGCTGCAAAAGTACGAAATCAGGATGCCCAGTACGGAGATTTTGCGGTTCTTTATCGTACCAATGCTCAGTCACGTATATTTGAAGAAAAGTTTCTGATGGCGAATATACCGTATAAGATCATTGGAGGTGTAAACTTCTATGCCAGAAAAGAGATCAAAGATCTGCTGGCATATTTAAAAACCATTGATAATGCAAGGGATGATATCGCCGTAAGACGTATCTTAAATGTACCAAAGCGTGGGATCGGTGCGACGACGATCAACCGTGTGCAGGAATATGCAACGGAACAGAATGTCAGCTTTTATGAGGCACTTTCTGAAATTTCAAAGATTCCGGGCGGCGGAAGGGCAGCTGCCAAAATTGAGAGTTTTGTGACGTTGATCCGCACGCTGCGGACACAGGAAGATTATTTCAGTGTACAGGAGCTTTTGCAGGAAGTGATCGACCGGACCGGTTATGTAAAAGAACTGGAAGCAGAAGGCACAGAAGAAGCAAGGGCACGTATTGAAAATATCGATGAACTGATCAACAAAGCAGCTTCCTATGAAGAAGATGCACAAGAGCCATCACTGGAAGGTTTTCTTTCGGAAGTGGCACTAGTTGCCGATATCGACAGTATGGATGCCGATGCCGGAAGAGTGATTCTGATGACGCTGCACAGTGCCAAGGGACTGGAATTTCCGCAGGTTTATCTGACCGGTATGGAAGATGGGCTTTTTCCAAGTTATATGTCGGTGGATTCGGAGGATCCGGATGCTCTGGAAGAGGAGCGGAGACTTTGCTATGTTGGCATCACAAGAGCGATGCAGGATCTTACTCTGACACATGCGAAAAAGCGTATGACGCACGGAGAAACACATTACAACCGTCCGTCCAGGTTTCTAAACGAACTTCCGGAAGAGCTGTTGAAAAAAGAGAAACGGGAAGAGCCAAAGGAGCAGGAGCCGAAGCCGCGTGTTCAGACCTCTTTCATGCAGGCAAAGAGCATTTTTCAGACAAAGGCTTATGACAGTGTGTTTGATCTGAAAAAAGGAATGCCGGCAAAAGCAGGCAGTCTGGACTATGCCGTTGGAGATACCGTTCGTCATATCAAATTCGGCGTTGGCATCGTAGAGAAGATTGAAGATGGCGGCAGAGACTATGAAGTGACGGTGAATTTTGAAAAATGCGGCGTCAAAAAAATGTTTGCTGCTTTTGCAAAATTAAAGAAATTATAAAAAAGAAGAATTATTCAGATTTTTATAGTATTTTCACCGAAAAAGTGATATACTTATCGGAGAAAGAAAGGTGTCTGTCAGAAGGCAGACAGGAAAGGACGTGTGCATATGAACAAACTGGATGAATTAAAAGATCTGATCACTGCATTACAGAAAAAAGAAGAAGAAAAACAGAAAAATACCGTACTTCTGGTTCTGGCAGTTCTTGGTGCTGTAGCAGCCGTTGCAGGTATTGCTTATGCAGTTTACCGTTACTTTACACCGGATTATCTGGATGATTTTGATGACGATCTGGATGATGATTTCGACAACTACTTCGATGATGAAGACGAGGAAGACAAAGAAACGGAAGAATAATCATAACGGTTCCGTACCGGTCGAAGCACTTGTTGCAAAGGCCGTAAAACATGACACAGGTGTATCGCATGGAGGTGCAGAAAATGTACCTCCATGTTTTCTGTTAAAGATAAAACAGATGTTTCACAGAAATGCTGGTGAATCAAGAACAGAAAAGTATCAGCCGGCGATGAATCAGACAAAAACAGATAACATAAGGAGCGAAGATGAAAAAAGGTGAAATTTACGAAGGCGTGATTGAAAAGATTGATTTTCAGAATAAGGGACGTGTGAAGATCAAAGATACCACGGTCACCGTAAAAAATGGGATTCCGGGGCAGAAAGTAAGATTTATGATCAACAAAAAACGCGGCGGCCGTGTGGAAGGCAGACTTCTGGAAGTGTTGGAAAAGTCAGATCTGGAAAAGAGAGATCCTCTCTGTAGTATTTTTCCGTCATGCGGCGGCTGTATGTATCAGACTATGCTCTACGAAGAGCAGCTGAAAATGAAAGAAGAGCAGATCAAAAAACTGTTTGATGATGCGGTGGATTATGAATATACTTTTGAGCCGATCAAAGGAAGCCCGATCGAGTTTGCATATCGCAACAAAATGGAATTTTCTTTTGGGGATGAATACAAAGACGGGCCATTGTCACTTGGACTTCATAAAAAAGGCAGCACATATGATGTGTTAAATGCAGAAGACTGCAAGCTGGTACACGAAGACATGGACAAAATCCTTAGCTGCGTGCTTCACTATTTCCGTGAACGCGGGGTTTCTTATTATCACAAAATGCAGCACACAGGTTATCTGCGTCATCTGCTTTTAAGACGCGGCAGCAGGACCGGTGAAATACTCGTCAACCTTGTCACCACAAGCCAGGAAGAATACGACCTTGAGCCATTAAAAGAAGCACTTCTGGCACTGAATCTGGAGGGAAGCATTGTCGGTATCCTGCATATCATTAACGACTCTCTGTCAGATGTCGTAAAAAGCGATGAGACAAGACTTCTGTATGGTCAGGACTATTTTTATGAGGAGCTGCTGGAACTGCGTTTTAAGATCACACCATTTTCCTTCTTCCAGCCAAACTCCAGAGGAGCTGAGATTTTGTATCAGACGGTCAGAGAGTACATCGGAGATACCAAAGACAAAGTGGTCTTTGATCTCTACAGCGGAACCGGAACGATCGCTCAGATCGCAGCGGCTGTTGCAAAACAGGTGATCGGCGTGGAGATCATACCGGAGGCAGTGGAAGCGGCAAAAGAGAATGCAGCGATGAACGGCATCACAAACTGCACTTTTCTTGCGGATGATGTGCTGAAGGCACTCGATTATATTACAGAAAAACCGGATCTGATCATTCTGGATCCGCCAAGAGACGGCGTACACCCGAAAGCACTGCCGAAGATTCTGGATTACGGCGTGGAACGCATAGTCTATATTTCCTGCAAACCGAGCAGTCTTGCAAGAGATCTGGCAATGTTTGAGGCAAAAGGCTACCGCATGGAAAAGTGCGTGGCAGTCGACCAGTTTTGTCAGACGGTGCATGTGGAGACGGTTGTTCTTTTGTCCCAACAAAAACCAGATGACACGATAGAGATCGACTTAGACCTGGACGAGCTGGATGCCACCAGTGCCGAGTTGAAAGCAACCTATCAGGATTTCTCAGGTAAAACGCAAATGTGGAATTGAAGTGGGAGAAAACTATAATCTTCCAAAATCAGAAAATGCAAGAGTTCCACAATGCCCGAAAGAGAAAGAAGATGCTATCAAGGCTGCCCTGAAATATTATGCGATGATCTAAGGACATCGCTGATTTCAAGGAGGAATAACATATGAAAAGCACATTTGAAAAAATGGGTGGAACTTACACACTTGGCGCAGACGGAATTTACTATCCGAATCTTGTCAGTACAGATGAAGAACCGCATTATGGGAAATACGGAATGTTGCGGAAAACATATCTGAAAGAGCATCGTCCGGCAATGTATTCTATGTATATGTTGGAAGACAGACTGACAGAACATCTGAATGCGGTGGACGATGAAGTGCAGGAGCGGATGGATATTCTGGTGCGTCAGATGATGGAGAGGCAGGGCATTACGGAAGAATTGAAAGCTTGTGACCAGATGGAATGGGTCAGAGCGGTAAATAATGTCCGGAATGCTGCAGAAGAGATTGTGTTAAAAGAATTGATTTACAGGTAAACAAAGAGCTGAACAGGTGCAGAGACTAATCTGACTTGTTCAGCTTTTATAATATATGATATTATAAGTGAAAGTGATATAATATGTTCATAATTTTTCTTTTAAGGAGCGTAACGATGAGTACATTTAGAGATTGGGAAGCATATAAGAGATTAAAGAATCGAGCGGATACAAATTCTGTAGTGGATGTATTGAAAAATAAAAGCACAGGGGATTTAATTGTTAGGAAAATAATATATGGAATCGAACAGCCTTTGTATCAAGCTGTGTTCACAAGGGAAATGCGTGCTTTGTATAAACTGAATAAATGTTCGAATATTGTTAATATATTGGGAGATGATTATTTAGTTATATCAACAACCAAGGAAAAGGTTGGAGTAATTTATTTAGAATATATAAACGGAATAGAATTAGGAAAATCATCTATTGAAAATTTTTCTGCAAAAGAGCGATTTTCAATAATAAAACAATTATTAGATGCCATTGAAATATCACATTCCAATGGGATTATCCATCGAGATATTAATCCTAATAATATCATGCTTACCGACGATAAACAGGTCAAGTTAATTGATTTTGGCATATGTAAAATCAATGATATGATCAATTCAGCAACAGTATATAAACTAGGGACTAATGCCTACTCAGCTCCTGAAGTTCATCAACATAGTGAAAATGCAACTGAAAAAAGTGATTTATATTCGCTTGGTGCGGTAATTTATTTCCTTTTTACCGGTCAGCAACCTCCATTAGCAGTACAGTTTCAGGATGTATTGAATAGAACTAGTGGAATGGATGTTTCATTAAAGCCGATATTAAAAAAATTAGTTGCGGAAAATCCTGATGACAGATATGAAAATGTTTTTGAATTGAGAGCTGATTTTTCAAAACTATTTACACGCTTTTTGAATTTGGATAAAACAATTATTTTGACAGCGGCATACGAACGAATAAAGGAATTGAGAAACCTTAAATTATTACCACAGTCAATAAACATTAAAATGGCAACCGAAACGTATATGCCAGAGAACTTTTTAGATTTGTATGCATTTTGTAGAAAAGAAGAATCAAATGAGAATGAAGAAACGATGATTTACATCTTCTTAGGATTTAATTTTCAGGCAGAATGTGTGTTTGATGATGAGCAAAGCGTGTTTGACGTTGTAAAATTTAGAAAGATTCCTCCAATTGATCGTGATAGACTTAAGAAAAGATTTGCTAAAATTGAGGGTGAAATAAGATTTGTAGATAAAAGAATTGCACATAGAGAATTGAAAAACGATAGTTTCGAAATAAAAAACATTATCTATGATTATTACGAAAATTATATGTCAAACAATAATGTTGATTGTGAATATAAGGAAAAGTATGGAGTATGGAGAGATTTATTAGAATTAATAAGAGAAGATATCGAGAAAAATGTTGTAAGATTACCATATGATTCTTATGAAGTAAAGAATAATCTTTTAAGATTTAAGCTTAAAAAGGGCACTTTTATAGATGAAGAACGTTTGAATAAAGAACAAGTATTTGTTTATGAAAAAAAAGTCGGAAAAAAGAAAGATAAAATAAAGCCTGTGACAGTAGGTACTTATGAAAATGATATTTATGAGAAAAATCATGTAGTTTTAGAAATAAATAAGCAAGGAACAATAGGATTGCCAGCAAGCGGTTTTATTTGTTTAGATTATAGGAAAGATAAAATTAATGTTGAAAGACAGTTAGATGCTTTAAATGTTCTGGAAAAAGAAGATTATCAGTGCTCTTTTAATTTGAAGAGAATAATTTCAGGTGTGGAGCCCCCGTCTGTAAATGTTATTTCGAAACCGATACATATGTTTAATGAGAAATTAGATTTTCCACAAAGGACTGCGATAAAAAAAGCATTAGATGCAGATTCTATAGCAATTATTCAAGGTCCTCCAGGAACAGGAAAAACGAATGTTATTATCGAAATTATTTTACAAATACTGAAAGCAAACAAAAAGAATCCAGATGTTGAACCTAAGAAGGTGTTACTAGTTTCTCAATCGCATCCAGCAGTAGATAAAATGTTAGAAGATTTAATTAGGGAAAGTGACGAAAGACCTGATTTGCTTCGTATTGGAAGAGATGAAAAATTAAATGAGGAAATAAGAGAAGAGTATTCTATTAATGATGTGAAGGAAAAATGGTATCAAAATGTTAGAAGAATATGTAATGATTATACTAAAAATGCACTTGAGGAAATTGGAATTCCAGAAGAAGAGTTTGACAAATATTTTTTGAAATTGGAAAATTCAAAAGTGGAAAACATGGATTTTTCAGTAGAAGATAAATTGTTTGTTGAAAATTTTATAAAAAAAACAAAAGGGGTAAAGTCAGAAAGGACAAGAAAAATACTGGAGATTCAGAGAGAATGGACAGAACAATTAAAAAAGTGTGATGAAGTAGAACTTTATATCATTAAAAGTACGGTAATTATTGCTGGTACATGTACAGGATTTGTGTCAAACAGGATTATACGTGATGTTGAATTTGACTATGTTATTGTAGATGAAGCAGCTAAGGCAACGTTTCCTGAATTAGCAGTTTCGTTAAATAAGGCACATAAAATTATATTGGTAGGTGATCATCAACAACTACCACCTGTTTTAGATACTGAAATAATTAGAAATAATAAGGAAAAACTTGATGAGGAGGAGTTGGTGCAAGGTATTTTTGAAAGAATGTATAATATGTTTCCAGAGGATAATAAACATCGTCTTACTATACAATATAGAATGCACCCAACTATTGGTACGTTGATTAGTCATGTGTTTTATAATGATGAGATCCAAAATGGAGTAGAGGCGCAGGATAGAGAATTGAGTATAGAAGGATATGAGGGAATTGCAATTGAGTGGATTAGTACATCCAAGTATTCGACAAAAGAGCGGTATGAAAAGGAATTTGATAATAATGGAAAAAAATCATATCAAAATTATCTTGAGCGAAATATTATTGAACGAAAACTATTGGAATTAGATTCTAAACTTGTCAAAAGGACTAAGGTTGCAGTAATTACAGGATATGGATCGCAAAAGTACATTTTGCAAACAATGGTAAAACAACATTCCTTTAAGCATATTGAGGTTGACGTAGATACTGTAGATGCATTTCAAGGTAGCCAAAAAGATATTATTCTGTATTCTACTGTTAGAAGTAGTGGAAACAAATACGGTATTGGCTTTTTGAAATCAGAAGCTAGAATTAATGTTGCATTTTCTAGAGCAAGATGCTTGTTGATTATTGTTGGAGATATGAAATTTCTTGATAATTATAAAATCAGAGGAAATAAATTTCCTGAAATCATCAAATATATTACAGAATCTGAAGGGTGTCGCATTATAGAAAAGTAGGAGAAAAGAAATGAAACAATTAGTAGCAGCAGTATCGAGAAAACTTCCTCGGGAGTTAAAAAATTTTCATTTAATTAAAAGACAGAGTATATTTATTCCGTATTGTGAAATAGGTATTACCTGTTTAACAAAGGAAGTAACAGAAATAAATTTGTTTTTTGAAACAATATTAAAACTAATTGATATCGAAGTGGCTGATGTATATGAGATATCTGCAATTATGGGGGTGGAGTTTAAATTATTAAAAGAAGCCATAGTAGATATGATTGAACAGAAGTATATTATCACTTCACAGAATAAATTGATTATGACACCTAGGGGGCGAAAAGCTTTAGCGGATAGAAAACAGGTTACTATTCGTAAAAGAAATATAAATGAACTTTCTGTAAATATGATTACGGGTAATATTGAAGAAAGTGGAAAAAATGCATTTGCAAAGCCTTCTAAGAGGGATCTTTGTTTAAGTGAAGAACAAACAATTACAAAAGATTATTTAGAAAGCAATTATGCAATTATAAATGAGATATATCAGCGAAATCAGATCGAATCAAATATTTTTAACACGAAAATTTTACAGAGAGAGTTGTATAAGATATTAGATATTGCTTATGAGAAACTGTATTATGTGAAAGATGAACTTTTTATTTATAAAAATGATGATTCAGAAGATTATGAGTTTATTATTAAAGGTGACATTGGAGAAAGATACCAGAATAGCTTTTATCATCAAGTACGAGACGTGGTATATTCAGGGATGGAAAACTTTTTTGAAAGAGATTGGGATTTTTCGAAAAATCACTATGATAAAGGGCTTGTCACTCAGGAAGATAGGCAATATACAAAGAGTTTAATTGAAAAATTAAATGGAAGTGAAATTATTTCAGATGAATTAGTAGACCAATATATACATACCCGAGCATTAATTGATGAGAAAGAATTAGAAGCTATATTTTCATGTAATCAAGAATTTGATTATCAAGGAATAGTTATTTCTTGTGAAAGATTGAAAAAATTACTAAATCCAGAGATTGTTTCTGCATTAAATGCAATATCTAAGAAAAGAATCTGGTTGTTATATGATCCAAAAGAATATAATGTAAATAAAATTCTTGAACAAAATTTTGGAGATAAAATAAAGAAAAAAGAAGTGTCTGTATCAGAAAACGAGAGAATAAGCGAGCAATTTATATGCTTCTATCCTAATATTCTGGTTGAGTATGTAGAGAAGACGGAAAAAGTTTTTGATAGACCGATTACAATTTTTGAAGGGCGAATAGAATTTGATTCAGATGTTATTAAAAACAAGATAGATAAAATAATAGATGAATATGAAATATCGTTTTCGTTATCTGAACCAGAACCGGAGAAAATGGGAAAGAACAAATATAATAAACATACAAAGAAAGGTATAGCTCATACTTATAAAAAGTACAAATATAAAGAGAAAAATAAATAATATACAGTACATAAAAATGCGTATACCTGATCAGTAAAATATTTATGAATATTCCTGTTAGGTATACGCAAAATCTGATTAAATGTTCATGGCTTTTGAGATATTTTTCACTATTTTGGGGGGGATCTACAATCTTGTTCCCAGTTTTAAATCCATACGTCTTTTTAAAAAGAACTCATTTTTGAACGAGAGATTTGTAAGAACATATTATCTGTGAATATTACGGTGCGGCAGAGCCGCCAGTCCGGTGTGGCGAGAGCCACCTGTCCGGACTAACGGAGCCACCCCATTTTG
>NZ_WQNP01000094.1:0-63185 GCF_018783905.1 Ruminococcus sp. MCC718 | reverse complement strand
ACTATTGAAACCGCCGTGTACCGAACGGTACGCACGGTGGTGTGAGAGGACGGCGGTTAGTCACCGCCTCCTACTTGATTGCAATCATTATTGGATCGAAGTATTTGCTGCTTCTTTTAATGCCTTTGCCAGCTGATCCGGGCAGGAAGTTGGTCTTGGACCACAGTGGATGCCTTCCAGTCTGGCGATGGCATCTTTTACTTTCATGCCTTCTACCAGGCGTGCAACGCCCTGTGTGTTTCCGGAACATCCGCCGATAAAGTTTACGTGTTTGATGGTGTCTCCGTCCAGTTCGAACTGAATTGCCTGAGAACAGACACCTCTTGTTTTATATACCTGCATTTTAAATACCTCCTGTTTTTTATGCGAGTCAGGAAATACCTGTCATCTCACGGAGCAAGATTTCCTGATGCTTTGACTTGATTATACGCATTTTATCAGGCGGATGCAAGACATATTGTATTCTGCAAAAATCCCACTGATATGAAATTTTGCTCAGCTTGACATAGACCTGATTTTACGGTAAAAATAGAAGTGTTGTAATAAAAATCTTAAATTACAGAAAAATGAATGGATTTTATAAGTGCCAAATTCATTAATATGATGCCAGATTGTGGGAGTGCGTAGCACGGAACAATCCGCAGGCATCAAAGTTGGGGGCTTTTGACCCAAACATCATTAATATAGAAGGAGAGTATCCTAAACAATCGGATTTATTGACTAATGTGATTAAATGTGTTTAAATATACTCAAAGGAATAAATTATTATGAACACATCAAATATCACAAATTACAAGCCAAAAGATTTTGCTGAACTGTTAGGTGTATCTGTAAAAACATTACAGCGTTGGGATAGAGAAGGAACTCTAAAGGCAAACCGGACTCCAACTGATAGACGTTATTACACTTATGACCAATATCTACAATTCAAAGGAATAAATACTGAAGATGACCAACGTCAGGTAGTTATTTATGCCAGGGTATCTACAAGAAATCAAAAAGATGATTTACAAAACCAGGTTACATTTTTACGACAGTTTTGTAATGCCAAAGGTATTATTGTAGACCAGTGTATTGAAGATTATGGAAGCGGTCTTAATTACAATCGTAAAAAGTGGAACGAATTATTAGATGAAGTGATGGAACAAAAAATCAAAACTATAATCGTAACTCACAAAGATAGATTTATCAGATTTGGTTACGACTGGTTTGAAAAATTCTGTACGAAGTTCAATACGACCATCGTGGTAGTGAACAATGAAGAACTATCACCACAAGAAGAACTCGTGCAGGATATTGTTTCAATACTCCATGTGTTCTCTTGTAGGTTGTACGGACTTCGTAAGTATAAAAAACAAATAGAAAGGGATGTGGAAATTGCTAAAGAGCTTCAAGACGGAAATAAATCCGTCAGAGGAACAGAAAGTCAAGATTCATAAGACGATAGGAACTTGTAGATTTATTTATAATTTCTATCTTGCTCATAACAAAGAACTTTACGACAATGGTGAAAAGTTTATGAGTAGTAACAAGTTTAGAGTCTGGCTTAACCATGAATATCTTTCTGAGCATCCAGAGTATTCGTGGATTAAGGAAGTTTATTCAAAAGCAGTAACACAGGCAGTAAATAACGGACAAACTGCTTTTGCAAGATTTTTTAATCACGAGAGTGCTTTTCCTAATTTCAAAAAGAAAGGAAAATCTGATGTAAAGATGTATTTTGTAAAGAATAATCCAAAAGATTGTCGTTGCGAAAGGCACAGGATCAATATTCCGTCACTTGGTTGGGTTCGCATCAAAGAAAAAGGATATATTCCAACAACTAAAGACGGATATGTGATTAAAAGCGGCACGGTCTCAATGAAAGCTGACAGATACTATGTTTCTGTTCTTGTAGAAATTTTAAATAACAAGATAGCCAATAATTCCAATGCAGGAATTGGCATTGACCTTGGATTAAAGGATTTTGCCATTGTTTCTAATGGTAAAACTTATAAGAACATTAACAAATCTGCAAGATTAAAGAAACTTGAAAAACAGCTTATTCGAGAACAGAGAAGTCTTTCTCGAAAGTATGAAAATTTAAAGAAAGGAGAGTCCACTCAAAAAACAAATATACAAAAACAAAGGCTTAAGGTACAGAAACTTCATCATAGAATAGATAATATTCGTACTGATTACATCAATAAAACAATCGCAGAGATAGTAAAAACCAAACCATCTTATATTACGGTTGAAGATTTGAATGTAAAAGGTATGATGAAAAACAGACATCTTTCAAAAGTTGTTGCTTCACAGAAGTTTTATGAATTTAGAACAAAGCTTCAAGCTAAATGCAATGAAAATGGAATCGAACTTCGAGTAGTAGACAGATGGTATCCATCATCTAAAACCTGTCACTGCTGTGGCACTGTCAAAAAAGATTTAAAGCTTTCAGATAGAATGTTTAAATGCAGTTGCGGTTATGTCGAAGACAGAGATTTCAATGCTGCACTTAATTTGAGAGATGCGATAACTTACGAAGTTGCATAACTAAAACGCAAACGTAAGTATGTACCGAAGGCTATTTTCGGGAATTTACGACTATGGAGTGTACAAGAACTTGCGAGTAGATATGATTTCGGTCAATCCAAAGCATACACGATGAAATAGTAAGTAATGTTCGTGAGAACTTACATTATCTCAATGTGAGCATATTTAATCACATTTTGAGTGGCAGACAAACATGGGTACAATTGGAATTATAGGAGCAATGGAAGTTGAGGTAAAAGAGCTGAAGGAGCAGATGCAAATTACACGTCAGCTGACAAAAGCAGGCATGGAATTCTGCGAGGGCATTCTGGAAGGTCAGGATGTTGTTGTGGTACGCAGCGGTGTTGGGAAGGTAAATGCGGCGGTCTGCACACAGATCCTGATCGATGTGTTTGATGTAAAAGCAGTGATCAATACAGGAATCGCCGGTTCTCTGAAAGCGGAGATCAACATCGGTGATCTGGTTATTTCCAGCGATCTGGTTCATCACGATATGGATGCAGTAAGCTTTGGTTATCCGAAGGGACAGATTCCGCAGATGGATGTGTTCTCTTTTGAGGCGGACAAGGCACTTGCGGATCTGGCTGAGAAAGTATGTGAAGAGGTTAATCCGGAAATTCAGGTATTTCACGGAAGAGTTGTCAGCGGCGATCAGTTCATCGCAGACAAAGAAACCAAAGAGAACATTTCGACACTTTTCGCAGGATACTGTACCGAGATGGAAGGTGCTGCGATCGCACAGACTGCACACTTAAATGAAGTGCCGTTTGTTGTTCTGCGTGCGATTTCAGATAAGGCAGATGACAGTGCATCCATGGATTATCCGACGTTTGAGAAGCAGGCAGTTGCTCACAGCGTCAGACTGGTTTGCGGCATGATGAAGAATCTGGCTGCAAAAGAAGCGTAGAAAAAAGAACGAAAACTGAAGAACTTCATAAAAAAATCCCCCGATTTTCGAGCTATAAGAGCAGAAATTGTCGAACGATTCTGCTTTTCAAATGCAAATTCTGAAGCTATAATGTGCCTGCAACATTCATCCGGAGAATGTGACTGCTGCAGCAGCGAAACGTGAAATGAAAACAAGCAGGATCAGAAGGGGGATTATCCATGTTACAGTTTTTAAGTCAGCAGACAATATTGTTCTACACAATGGCATTGATCTGTGCCTGGGGAGTGATCAGCCAGGTGGTACTTCGTTCGATGTATGGAAACCTGCTCAGAGATGTCAGAAGGCAGGGCATGGCGAAAGGTAAGTTTATGAAACAGCTTCGCCAGCGTTATCAGAACGTATGCAGAATGAAACAGAATACGGTCAATGCTTTTAACACGGAAGCATTTATACGCAAAAATCTGCTGGAGTACCGTCTTTTTGGAGGATCTTTGCATGCCTGGAAACGGATGGCACAGATGGCTGCCATATTATGTGCAGCACTGGGAGCGGTCGGATGGTATATCAGCCAGCCGCAGGCGGTTGGCGGCATGCGTCAGACTTATCTGACAGGCACTTTGCTGATGGAGGGAATTTTTCTTCTGGTCTTTGGCGTTCTGGATACAGGATTTGCAAAACAGTCATTGGAGATTACTTTGCAGGACGAGCTGGATAATGTGCTGGTGCTTCATGCTTCTTCCGGTGTACAGGCTGCAAAATCTTCTGTTGCAAGACAGAAACAGCCGGAGTCGGTGCAGCCGATACTGGCGGAATTTTCAAAACCGGCAAATCAGGTGGAAATGGCAAAATGCGATGCATCGTCAGAAGAAGTGGCAGTTTCTGCTGAGTCGGAAGACGTATCCGGACATTTCGGAAAAATGGTTTCCATGCCGGGACGGAAAAAGAAGAACGTAAAGAACAGCAAGGATGGTATCAGGGACAAGCAGGAGCTGAAGGAGAATCTCGGAAAAATCCGAGAGGGTATCCGTGAGACAGCAGCTGCGGCGGATACACCTAAAGAGCAGACGGCGAAGATTCTGCGGCAGATGGATTCGGATGAGCAGGAACGTGTGATACGGGAAGTTCTGAAAGAGTTATTGTCATAATGGAGCAGGGATTTCCCCTGCAGACTAGCATTACGAAAGAGAGGAAACTGCTATGGAGATTGTATTTCTGGAGACCATATCGCTTGGTGATGACATAAATCTGGACAGATTTGACGAACTGGGACATGTAACAAAATACAGAGACACACCGGTGGAACTGGTGCCGGAGCGGGTAAAAGATGCAGATGTTGTTGTGATCAACAAAATTCCGATGAATGAAAAAACGCTGGCAGGTGCTTCGCATCTGAAACTGGTAGCCGTAACGGCTACGGGAATGGACAATATTGACCGGGCATATACAGACAGCCACGGCATCCTGTCAGCGAATGTAGCCGGCTATTCTACGGAAGCAGTGGCACAGCATACATTTGCACTGATGTTCTATGTTCTGCATAAACTGGCCTATTATGATCACTATGTAAAATCAGGTGCGTATTGTACCTCCGCTCAGTTTTCTCATTTTGAGCAGAAATTTTCAGAGCTTGACGGAAAGACCTGGGGTATTGTCGGCATGGGAGCGATCGGAAAACGTGTGGCATCCCATGCACAGGAATTTGGCTGCAACGTTATTTATTATTCAACATCCGGGAAAAATACGGATCAGCCGTATGAGAGCGTAAGTTTTGAAGAACTGCTGAAACGTTCGGATCTGATATCGGTGCATGCACCGCTGAACCCGGCCACAAGAAAACTTTTTGACAGAGAGGCTTTTGAGAAGATGAAGAAGTCCGCAATTTTTATCAATGTGGCACGCGGAGCGATCGTGGATCAGGAAGCACTTACGTGGGCTTTGCAGGAAAATAAGATTGCGGCAGCGGCTCTGGATGTGCTGGACGGAGAGCCGATGAGGGAGGACAATCCATTAAGGCAGATCCAGGACAGCGGCAAGCTGATCATTACGCCTCATATTGCCTGGGCACCGAAAGAGACTCGTGAAAGACTGCTG
The DNA here is from genome assembly GCF_018783905.1 of Ruminococcus sp. MCC718. Lineage (NCBI taxonomy): Bacteria > Bacillati > Bacillota > Clostridia > Eubacteriales > Oscillospiraceae > Ruminococcus > Ruminococcus sp. MCC718. The sequence goes on along the minus strand of NZ_WQNP01000094.1, from coordinate 57,673 downwards.
GACGGAGTCTATGAAAATATCAAAAAAATCCTGTGATACCAAACAGTTCGATATCACAGGATGCACATAGCTGAAACAGTTGTCAATCCTCTTCGATTACCTGAAGTTCAAGGTAGTCGAAGGGGATTTCTTCTATAAAACTATCCTGGTAAAAACGAGTTTTGCTGTGGCGTTTGAATTCCTGAATATTGGAATCGAGCCAGATCGGTTTGCCGAGATCAAAGTCGTAGCAGATCTGATCTAAAGAATCAAAGATTTTGTGTGTGCGTGTATCGTTTCGGTCATCTTCTATGACGGTATCTCGAAGCATATGGTTGTCTTTAAAAATTTTCCCCCATAAACGGAACATAACATTTCTACCTCCATATAAAAGCTGCCATAAAGGGCAGAAGTAATTGATTTCAAGTATAGCGGATTTTAAAATGAAAGTAAAGAGACTGCCTGAAAACGGCAGCCTCTTCAAACTTTTTCACTTGAAAAATGGAAGTGAATAGTTTATAATCATCTTAGAAGCAATCAGAGGGTTTGCGTATGTCCGATGGTTGCCACCGGAAACTTATAAACGAAGTTTATAAATTACACACGGCTATCTCCTAGGGGTGTAGGAGATAGCCACTTTTTTATTTACGGTGGTTGTCAATATATGTAAGTGCTGCAAAAATTACAAGCACAAGTGTTAATACTTCAAGTGTATTCATACAATATCTCCTTTCCGTTTCCGGAAGGAACAACCACCAGACTATTCCTACGTTAGCTCTAATCTGATTACTATTAGTCTAGCATATATAAAATAAATTGACAACATACAACATAAAATTTATTAATTTTACATTTTGTATATCAAACCTAATCGGTTTCCTTTGCAGTAGCCTCCACCTGGCGGCTGACTTTTGAGGTGTCACGGTTCATAAAGTAGCTGTAGATCAGGGAGGACATTTCCTGAAGAGAATCTACGGCAGAACTTTTGCTGGAAACCTCGCAGGACATGATACATAAAATATAATCGCCTTTTGGTGTGTAGACGATTGCTGCATCGTTTTCGCAGTCGGAAGTCTCACCGGTTTTGTTTGCAACACGCGATTCCGACGGGATCGTGGATGGGATTTTGTAGGTAACCTGCTGATTTAACAGAAGTTCTTCCATCTGGCGGGAAGCGAGATGAGAGATAAATTCTCCGCGGTAAATACGTTCCAGAAGGCGACCGCAGTCTTTGGCGGAAGTTGTGTTTTTGGTATCAGCGTCATACCACAGACTGGTGTCCTCCAGACCGTTGTATTCGTGCGTATATTCAAATCCCTGCGCTTTTATGAAAGCATTTACTTTCTTCATGCCTTTCTTGTGGTCGTGATCTTTGTTCAGATAACGGACCAGCTCATTTGTGGCAGAATTATCGCTGACTGTGATCATTTCATCGAGAAGATGTTTGGTCGTGTCATTCATTTCCAGATTGCCGTTCTGGATTTCCTGCATTACGGCTCCCATCACATAAAGTTTGATCAGGCTTGCGGACTCCTGGGCACGTTCGTTGATGCTTATCACATTTCCGGTGGTCAGGTCTTTCAGATAAACAGACCACTTGGAAGAATAGCTGTTGATGCGTCTGGTAAGCTCTGTTTTCAGCTCTTTCCAGGAAAAATCCTGATTCAGAGAATCAAAAGTGTAGGAAGGTGTAAGAGTGGCTTCCTGCAGAATCTGTGAAAAGGTATCGGAATTATCAGCCATAAGAAAAGAAGCTGTGTTATTGGAAGACTTGCTTTCTTCCGGGATTTCCGTTTCAGCTTCTGTCTCAGCTTCTGTCTGAAAAGTGCTTAATGTTTCAGGGGATACCGTTTCGGTTTCGGACGGAACGGATTCTGTCGGAGTACTTTTTTCGGTTGTTATATCCTGGCGGAACGGCGATTCCTTCAGCCAGTCTGTTGTATCAGAAGCAGCTGCCAAAGCAGGAAAATTCTGTAAAAGAATACTGCCGGACAAAAAGGCAGCAGTAAAAGTTTTTTTCAGTTTCTTAGAGGTCATGCTACATCCTTTCTCCTGAAAAACAGTTTGATGGATCAAGATACAAAACAATGTCTGCCAATGCTCTGACATCATTCTGAATCATACAATAAACTTTCCGTTCTGTAAAGAGTTCAGACAGAAAAATATTCTTGATAAATGCTGGAAAATATGCTACATTCTCAAGGTGACAAGACACCTGAAATGACATTGCTGAAGAATCAATATAAAGGTGTAAACTCACTCCGGGAAGTGCATACAGGCAGTCTGACCGGGAAAACTTTATCGAGGAGGAAAGAAAGGCATGAAAAAATTACTGAACCACATTTTTATTGATGGTTTGAGTGGCATGGCTTTGGGCTTGTTTTCTACACTGATTGTTGGTACAATAATCCAACAGATTGGAAATCTGATCGGCGGAAACATTGGAGACATGCTTTTTATCATGGGAAAGATGGCAGCGGCGATGACCGGTGCTGGTATCGGTGTCGGTGTGGCACACCGTTATCAGGAAAGTCCGCTGGTGGTGCTTTCTGCGGCAACGGCCGGCATGACAGGAGGATTTGCAAGTAAGATTCTGGCAGGTTCACTTCTGGTTGACGGAAGCGTTGTTCTGGCAGGACCTGGAGAACCGCTCGGTGCATTTGTAGCGGCATTTGCAGGAATTGAACTGGGACATCTGGTTTCCGGTAAGACAAAAGTAGATATTCTGGTAACACCGATCGTGACGATCGTAACCGGATGTGCAGTCGGTCTGATCGTAGGACCGCCGATTTCCAAATTTATGATCGGACTTGGTGCAATCATCAACTGGGGAACAGAACAGCAGCCATTTATCATGGGAATCGTGGTTTCCGTGCTGATGGGAATGATCCTGACACTGCCGATCAGTTCTGCGGCTCTTGGTATTATTTTAAATCTTTCCGGACTTGCAGCCGGTGCGGCGACGATTGGATGTTGCTGTAACATGGTAGGATTTGCGGTGGCAAGCTATCGTGAAAATAAAGTTGCCGGACTTCTGGCACAGGGCATTGGAACATCTATGCTGCAGGTGCCGAATATTGTAAGAAAACCAATCATATGGATTCCGGCGATTGTTTCCAGTGCCGTTTTGGGACCGGTCAGCACAATGCTGGTCAAAATGACGAGCAATGCAACAGGCTCCGGTATGGGAACCGCAGGATTTGTAGGGCAGATCATGACCTATCAGACGATGGCACCGGAAATCGGAGGTACCATGACAATGATCATCATTGTGGTATTCCAGATTGTGCTGCCGGCAGTAATCACACTGGCAGTGTCCGAATTTATGAGAAAAAAAGGCTGGATCAAAGACGGCGATATGAAACTGGAACTGTAGGAGTGAACTTAAGCCTCCTGCAAAGTGATTCCGACAGAATCATGTATCAGATTTCCTATGCATCTGATTTGATCAAATATGCAGGAGGTATAAAAAGAAATTATGAATCGAAAAGGAACAGGGCTTGTCCATATTTATTTCGGGGACGGAAAAGGAAAGACAACAACAGGAATGGGACTCTGTGTGCGGGCAGCCGGTTATGGCTACCGTGTACTGATCTATCAGTTTATGAAAAACAACAAGACGAGTGAACGAAACATTCTGGAAAAGATAGAGAATGTTTCAATCGTAAACGGACTGGATCAGGAGAAATTCAGCTTTCAGATGACGGAACAGGAAAAGAAAGAACGTCTTGCTTTCTATAACAGTCAGTTTGAGAAGGTGACAAAGAAAGCGGTGGAGGAAGACTTCGATGTGCTTTTTCTGGATGAGACGATCTATACGATCAGTGCGGGACTGCTGGATGAAAAGCTGGTACTTGACTTTCTAAAAAAGAAACCGGACAAGCTGGAAGTGATCCTGACCGGAAATACACCAAGCGAGGCGATGATCGCTGCGGCAGACTATGTATCGCAGATCAAAAAGATCAAGCATCCGTTTGATGAGGGTCAGGCATCCAGAATGGGGATTGAAAAATAGAAACGTGTCGGAGAGTGTGTGAAATCCGGCACAAAAATATCCGTAAAATGAGGAGTGCCCCCAATGTCTGGTACATTGGAGGCTATTATGAAAAAATTTATTGCTTTGTGTAAAGTGTATCAAAAGCTTTCGCTCTTGAACTGTTTACATAGTAACAATGATGTATGAATAGAATATGAACACTCTGTGAAAAGTGTGTGAAAATAACAAAAACAGGTCTTGAACAGACCTGTTTTTTGTTGGAATGTACTAATACATGACGGAATTGTTGGAGTACAAAGTACGGAACAATTCGTATGCATCTTTTCATCGTAACATCAAAGCTTAATGTTTTTGAACAGGGAGCCAAGACTTGTGGTAGCGGCTTCTGTCTCCGGAAGTTCGAAAGTCTCTTCTTCGACTTCTTCTGCGGCTACATCGTTCAGGGCTTTCATGCTCAGACTCAGTTTTCCGTCTTTGATCGCAGTGATCTTGACTTTTACAGTATCACCTTCGGACAGAACAGCTGCCGGTGTTTTGATACGTTTTTCGCAGATCTGAGAAACGTGCAGCAGACCGGACAGGCCATTTCCAAGGTTGATAAATGCACCGTAAGGTTTGATGGTCTCTACGGTTCCTTCGGTAACGAGTCCGACCTGAACGTTGGAAACTTTTGCTTTGCGTTCTTCATCTGCTTTCTCACGCAGGATCTCTCTTGCGGAAAGGACGAGACGTTTATTTTCAGCATCAGCATTGATGACACGGACTTCCAGTTCTTTGCCGAGCCAGTCGTTCAGAGCGTCTTCTTCTACATAGTTCAGGGAAAGCCTGGATGCCGGGATGAAACCGCGGATGCCGTCCAGGTATGCAACCACACCGGATTTTACGATGCCACCGACCTTAACGGTCAGGTTGGTGCCTTCTTCCATGTATTTTTTGAATTTGTCCCATGCGAGAATGTCATTCGCTTCTTTGGAGGAGAGCAGAATGTGGCCTTCTCCGTCATCTCTGCGGATCACGGTTGCGGAGATCTCATCACCGATGTGAACATCTTCTTTGAGATTAAATCCAGGATCGCTTGTGAAATCTTCCAGACGGATGATACCTTCGGTGTAGTATTTCAGATCCAGTGTGATCTCAGATTCGGAAACACCGATTACGGTTCCGGTGAGGATATCGCCTTCATGGATCTGTTTGAAAGAAGCTTCCAGTTCTTCAGTGTAATCAGCCATGGTTTCTGCCGGTTCTTCCGGTGCGGCAGTTTCGGTGGTTTCCGGTGTTTCAGCAGCCGAAGTTTCGGCTTCTGCCGCGAGTTCTTCAGATGTTTTTAATTCTTCTGACATTGTAATACCTCCTGTTGATTTTGTAGTATTAAGGCAAAAAGATGCAGACCGGAAGACTTGCTGCCGGGTCTGTAAAATATGATTCCAATATACCTTTTTGCGATGAATTTGTAAAGCAACTTGGGAAATAACTTTTGACCATGACATTCAAAAATGCTAAAATAATAAAAACAGGAGCAGACGGGTGTCTGCGGAAAGGATGGACTTATGAATATTCCGACACCTCATATAGAGGCAAAAAAGGGTGATTTTGCAAAAACAGTACTGATGCCGGGTGATCCGCTGCGGGCGAGATTTATAGCGGAACATTATCTGGAAGATGCAGTTCTGGTCAACTCGGTGCGCCAGATGTCAGGTTATACGGGAACTTATAAGGGCAAGAGAGTTTCTGTGATGGCGAGCGGCATGGGAATGCCTTCAATGGGCATTTATTCTTATGAGCTGTTCAATGGTTATGATGTGGAAAATATTATCCGGATCGGCACGGCAGGTGCACTCAGGGAAGATCTGCATCTGCGGGATCTGGTATTTGGCATCGGTGCCTGCACAAATTCGAATTTTGCGGCACAGTATCAGCTTCCGGGAAGCTTTGCTCCAACGGCATCTTTTCCACTTTTGAGAAAAGCAGTGGAAGCGGCAGAAAAAAGGGAAGGTCTGCATTATATGGTCGGAAATCTGCTTTCTTCGGATACTTTTTACAGCGATTCCAACCTGGATGTGAACTGGCGGAAAATGGGCGTACTGGCCGTGGAAATGGAAGCGGCGGCATTGTATATGAATGCGGCGAGAACCGGAAAACAGGCTCTTGCGATCTGTACGATCTCGGACAGCATTGTTACCGGAGAGGCGACAAACTCAGCAGAACGTGAAAAGAGTTTTCATGATATGATGGAACTGGCACTTGAAATCGCACCTGAATAACGGAGGGATTTGCAGGATGGATGACAGAGACAGAACAGAGCTGGTAAGACAGGCTTTTCTGGCACAGCAGCAGGCTTATGCACCGTATTCAGAGTTTCTGGTCGGGGCGGCACTGCTCACAGAAGACGGTAAGATCTATCAGGGCTGCAACATTGAGAATGCGGCATATTCGCCGGGCAACTGTGCGGAGCGGACAGCATTTTTTAAGGCAGTGTCAGAAGGCAGGCGGGATTTTACGGCGATAGCGATCGTTGGAAATAAACGGGGCGAAGCCGGAGATTACTGTCCGCCGTGCGGCGTGTGCCGTCAGGTGATGGCAGAATTCTGCAAAGCAGATTTTGAGATTCTGCTGGCAAAAGATACGGAAAACTGGAAAAGTTATACACTGGAGCAGTTACTGCCGGAGCGTTTTACGTTATAATCATATGGAGGCTATTATGGAAAACAATAAGAGGAAAATTTATGTGATCGGACACAAGAATCCAGATACGGACTCGATCTGTTCTGCGATCGCTTATGCAGATATCAAAAACAGAACGGAGGAAAATCCCGTTTACGAGGCAAAGCGTGCCGGTCAGATCAACGAAGAAACGCTGTATGTGCTGAAACGTTTTCAGATGAATACACCGGGCTATATGCCGAATGTCGGTACGCGTGTCAAAGACATGGATGTGCGTAAAGTCGGTGGAGTGGACAGTAAAATTTCTCTGAAAAAAGCATGGACGCTGATGCGGAATGAAAATGTATTTACCCTTCCGATCCTTAATCAGAATCAGGAGCTGGAGGGTCTGATCACGACAAACGACATTACAGAATCGTACATGGATGTTTACAACAATGCAGCACTTTCTGAGGCAAGAACGCCGTATCGCAACATTTTGGAAACAGTAGATGGAACGATGATCGTTGGAAATGAGCATGCACATTTTACGGATGGAAAGGTGCTGATCGCAGCATCCAGCCCGGAAGTGATGGAACAAAGTGTGGAGCAGAATGATCTGGTGATTCTGGGAAACCGTTATGAAGCTCAGCTTTGTGCGATCGAGATGGGGGCGAGCTGCATCATCGTCTGTATGGGCGTTCCGATTTCGAAGACGATCCGCCGACTGGCAGAGGAGAGAGAATGTTTTGTGATCAGTTCTCCGCATGATACTTATACGGTTGCACGACTGATCAATCAGAGTATGCCGGTGAAACATTTTATGACCAGTGAGAATCTGGTGAAATTCAGTATTGACGATTATACGGATGATATCAAAGAAGTCATGGCAAAACTGCGTCACAGAGATTTCCCGGTTCTGAATAAACACGGAAAATATGTGGGAATGGTTTCCAGACGTAACTTGCTGGGTATCAAACGCAGACAGCTCTGCCTTGTGGATCACAATGAAATTTCGCAGGCGGTTGACAACATCGAAAGTGCAGAGATTCTGGAGATCATCGATCACCACAGGATCGGATCTTTGCAGACGATGGCTCCGGTTTATTTCCGCAATCAGCCGGTTGGATGTACGGCAACGATTCTGTATCAGGTTTATCAGGAAAAAAATCTGACGATTGAACCAAATATTGCCGGACTGCTCTGTTCTGCGATTCTTTCGGATACGCTGATGTTCCGTTCTCCGACCTGTACGGCGATGGACAAGGCAGCGGCAGAAAAGCTGGCGGAGATCGCCGGTGTCAAATGCGAAGAGCTGGCATCCGAGATGTTTGCAGCGGGAAGCAACTTAAAGAATAAATCACCGGAAGAAATCTTCTATCAGGATTTCAAGAAATTTGAGTTAAATAAATCCAGCTTTGGCGTTGGACAGATCACTTCTGTAAATGAGGATGAGCTGACCGAGATCAAGAAAGAACTGCTTCCATATATGGAAAAGGCTCTGGGAAGCCACGGAGAATCCATGCTGTTCTTTATGCTGACAGATATTATCAACGAAAGCACAGAGCTGCTATTCTACGGCGGAGACAGCAAAAATGTGGTAAGCGAAGCGTTCCACAAAGAGCCGCAGGAAGGCGAGCAGTCTGTGATCCTGCCGGGTGTTGTTTCCAGAAAGAAACAGCTGATCCCGAGCTTTATGACGGCAATGCAGCAATAGGAGGCAATTATAATTATGGCAAAGCAAATCTGGAAACCGGGAAATATGATCTATCCGCTTCCGGCAGTGATGGTCAGCTGTCAGAGGGAGGGCGAGAAACCAAACATCATCACGGTGGCGTGGACGGGAACCGTCTGTACCAACCCGCCGATGGTTTATATTTCGGTAAGACCGCAGCGTTATTCGTATGATATTCTGGATGAGACAGGAGAATTTGTCATCAACCTGACAACAAAAGAGTTGGCACGGGCAACTGACTACTGCGGCGTACGTTCCGGCCGGGATGTCGATAAATTCAAAGAGACCGGGCTGACTGCGGTGGAAGCAACGAAGGTCAAAGCACCGCTGATCGCGGAAGCACCGGTCAATATCGAGTGCCGTATCACCGAGAAGAAAGAACTCGGTTCGCACCATATGTTCCTCGCAGAAGTACTGGCAGTTCATGTCGATGAAAAATATCTTGATGAGAATGGAAAATTTCAGCTCAATAAAAGCGGGCTGATCGCATATTCGCACGGAGAATATCTGGATCTCGGAAAAGAGATCGGGACGTTCGGGTATTCTGTGAAGAAAAAGACGAAAAAGCCACAGAAGAGAAGAAAGAAGAAAGTGGAGAGGTAGTTTTTTTACTCCATCTCACTTGCTCGTGTCACCGCTTTTTTTCCATATTTTTTGCGAATAGAATCAAGTGCTGCATCCAGTTTTTTCTGTTTTTCCGGGGATGGTTTTTTCGGAAAATCGGCATTGGCATTTGTTTTGTTTGCAGAGGTATCGGAAAAATCCAGGTCAAACAAGGAAAGCTGGACGGGCTCATTTTCATCGACGAGTTTGGTAGTGCGGATACCTAACAGGCGAACGGGCTGCTGATTCCAGAGTTCGTGGAAGAGCCGTTTAGAGGTCTGAGTGATCAGGTCGGTAGAATTTGTTGGAATATCAATCTGGGTTTGTCTGGAAACAGACTGAAAATCGTAGTATTTGATTTCCACACAGATGCTGCCGGCTTTTTTGTGTGCTTTTCGCAGGCGGGATGCAACACTTTCTGCAAGGGAGTGCAGGATCGGTACAGCCTCGCATTCTTTTGTCAGGTCGGAGGACAGAGTGGTAGAGTTTCCAATCCCTTTTGCCTCCGCCGGGGTGGAACAGACCGGGCTGTTATCGATGCCATTTGCGTAATTCCAGAGCATGGTTCCATGGCTTTTCAGATTGAGCGTGATCAGTTTCGGGTCGGAGGCAGCAAGTTCTCCGATGGTGCGGATGCCGAGGTTGTTCAGAGCTTTCACGGAAGATTTGCCTGCCATGAACAGTTCTCCGATCGGAAGAGGCCACATTTTCTGCGGGATTTCGTCTGGAAACAGAGTGTGTATTTTATCCGGCTTTTCAAAATCCGATGCCATTTTTGCCAGAAGTTTATTGGAAGAAATACCGACATTTACGGTAAAGCCAAAGCGGCTGTGGATTTCGTCCTTGATGTATCTGGCAGCGGCGTAAGGTGACGGATAGCGATGGGAAATCCCGGTAAAATCCAGGAAACATTCATCAATGCTGACCTGTTCGATATCAGGGGTCAGGCTGTGCAGAAAGTCCATCATGCGGCGGCTGTACGCATGATAAAGGTCGTGGTTGGGCGGTGCCATTATAAGATTTGGACATTTTTTTAAGGCATTCACGACAGGTTCGCCTGTGTGGATGCCGAATTTTTTTGCCGGAATGGATTTGGCGAGGACAACGCCGTGGCGTGTCTTCTGATCGCCGCCGATGATGGCAGGGATTTCTCGCAGATCCGGACCGTTTCCTGTTTTTAAATTTTCGACAGACGTCCAGCTTAGATAAGCGGAATTTACATCAATATGAAAGATCGTACGCATGTGGGGACACCTCGGTTTGCTTTATCAGAATGGTCTTTTGTGAGCAAGCTCCCAAAATCCATTCATGTTAAATCTGCATGGTGAGAAAGATGATGCCACGGATTGCTCCGCTGAAAATCAGCTTTCGCAATCCTGTAAACATTCGGAATACGCAAATTTACTGCGTAAATTGCTTCTTCCTCATGTTTAAGCGGATGAAAAGGTCAATCGTCTTATCTTGCAAGCAAGAACGACGTTGGACTTTTTCATCCTTGGCATCATTTATTGTACCACTTTTTTCACGTCTGCACAGGGGAAAGCATATTTTATAGCAAATGTTTTGCGAATGGAGTGAGACAATCGTGGATTCTTTTGAAGAAAAATTTCCGTGGAATTTTATGTCATATCATCAGGGTTATCCGATGCCGGGAGCGATGATGCCGGTGGAAAGCCCGATGGCACCGTGGATGGGCATGGCAGGTGGTTATCCTGTTTATCCGGCAAACATGTATCCGCAGGCATATCTGGATGAGATGCAAAATGAGCGGGACATGAAGAAGATGAAGGAACTTTATCCGGAGGTGGCGAAGGATGTTCTAAGTGTAGTGGAGGATGAGTGTGACCAGATGGAGTACGACGGCAGCATGATGTTTGATGAGTATCCGGATAAGGTGATGTTTGAGCGGATCAAAAACCGGATTTATGATAAGGTTCAGGAGAAATATCCGGTCGAAGAGGAGGATGACCGGGATCAGGCGATGGTCATGCAGCAAGAGGTGTACAGACGTTATCCGCCGCGTAAAAACTGGCTGGGGGACATAATCGAGGTGCTTCTGTATCAGGAAATGTACCGCAGGAGGTGCAGACGGCGAAGCTGCCGCAGGAGATACTGAATTCAAGTCGAACGCACGTGGAACCTGGGATACTGCGGTCAGTTTAAAAAAATTTAAGTTGTGGTTTTAAAGCAAAGACATTACAATGGAGGGGACTGCTGGGGTCATACAGCAGTTCTCATCTCAGTCGTATTATCTCAGTCGAGAAGACTCCCACTTCTGCAAGTGGTGAGTAATAACAAGTCTTTCTCAGTGGGAGTACAATCTCCGACTGAGATAAACACTCCGCGAGTATGTGTAGTGATTCTGAGAAGAATATGTCAGCTTTCGCTGACCAGAATCACGCACCAAGTCTCACGTGCGTTCGACTTGAAAAGAAAGGGTATAGGATATATGGAAGAATTAAAAATATTGCTGGAGGAGTGTGTCTGTGAAAAGCTGATACATATGACAGCAAGCGGGGCGAGGGACAAGGATGGCATTTCCAAAGTGCGTATCCGGCCGGTTCTGCAAAAAGGAAGTCTGATGTTTCAGTCTGCAGCACGCAAGGGGAAGCAGGAGTTTCACAGCAACCGCGATCGTGATGAGCTGATCGGGGATGTTCTGAAATTTATGGAAGAGGATTTCCGGCAGCTTCAGATTCAGATGCAGGACGAGCTGATCACAGTTCTGATCAGCAAAAAGGGAAAAGTGACGATCAAACGTAAAAAGAGTGTGACAAAACTGGATGCACCGGTTCTGATGCACAATCGTAAGAAACATTACATTCTGGAGGAAGGGATTCCGGTGCCGTTTCTGATTGATCTTGGAGTGCAGACTGCAGAGGGCAGGATCGTGCATGCCAGATACGACAAATTTCGCCAGATCAACCGTTTCTTGGAGTTTGTGCAGGATATCCTGCCACAGATGGAAAAGGGCAGAGAGCTTACGATCCTGGATTTCGGATGCGGCAAATCTTACCTGACGTTTGCACTTTATTATTATCTGAAGATTTTAAATGGCTATGATATCCGTGTGATCGGACTGGATCTGAAAGAAGATGTGATCGCACGCTGCAATGCCCTTGCGGAAAAATACGGCTATGATAAACTGACTTTTCTGACCGGAGATATTGCAGATTACGAGGGCGTTTCCAAAGTGGACATGGTTGTGACGCTGCACGCCTGTGATACGGCCACAGATTATGCCCTGGAGAAGGCTCTGGAATGGGATGCAAAAGTAATCCTGTCTGTGCCTTGCTGTCAGCATGAACTGAATAAACAGATGGAAAATGAGATTCTGAAACCAGTTCTGAAATATGGTCTGATCAAGGAGCGGATCGCTGCACTTGTGACGGACGCACTCCGGGCAGGAAGACTGGAAGAAGCCGGATATCAGGTGCAGATCCTGGAGTTTATTGATATGGAGCATACTCCGAAAAATATTCTTATAAGAGCAGTAAAAACCGGAAAACCACATGAGATCAAAGAACTGGATGCCTGTGAGAAATTTCTTGGTGTTGATCCGCTGCTTGGACGTTTGAAAAAAGAAAAAGGGGAAATATAAATGAAGAAAATATTGATAAGGATCGTAGTTCTGGTGCTTGTTTTTGCGGCGGCTGTCTTTGGTACATCCAAAATCCTCGGAAAAAAAATGGCAGATACCTCTGAAGTGATGGCACAAGCTACGTTTCCGCTGGTTTATGTTGATCTGAACGGAAAACAGATCAACTGTATGCATGGTTATGCACAGGAAATGGATGTCATTGCCATGCGGGATACACTGACACCGCTCAGTAATGATAAAACAGTAAATATACAGATCCAGCCGTTTGAAAACCAGATCAGCAGCGTCAGCTACGAAGTACTGTCTGCGGATGGCAGCAAATCACTGGAAAATACGCTGGTAACGACACTTGGCAACCAGGATGATTATGTGACAGCAGAACTGAAAGTTAATAATAAGATCCTGATCAACACAGAATATATCATGAAGATCAAAGTGACTGCCGGTGTCAGGGATATTTATTATTACACACGCATTATCAACCAGGCGAACCTGAATACAGAAAACTACCTGAATTTTGCAACCGGATTTTATGAGAGATGTTTAAACGGGAATGATGAAGACGGAATGATCTCACAGACGATCGAGCCAAATGAAGATGCCGATAACACAACGCTTGCCCATATGGACATCCACAGTTCCGGGGCACAGCTGATGTGGGGACGGCTCACGCCGCAGGCATATTTAAAACCGATCCCGAGCATCAAGGAATTAAACGAAAACACGGCAACACTGGAAATGGATTATGTGATCACAGCGACCGGTGATACCGAGGATATGGAAATGTATCATGTGACAGAATATTACCGTATGCGATACGCAGAATCGCAGGTCATGCTGCTTGATTTTGAGCGTGATACAAATGAGATTTTTGATCCGGAAAATTCGATTCTTGTGACAAATGGTATCCGCCTTGGCATCAACAGCCGGGATCTGACCTACAAAAGTGATACCGACAAAAAATATTTTGCATTTGCACAGCAGGGTTCCCTGTGGCTTTATGAAACGGGGACGAAAAAGCTGACGCAGGTGTTCAGTTTCCTTCAGAATGGAAAGCTGGATGCGAGAGATATTTATGATGAAAATAATATCCGCATCATAAATATAGATTCCAGCGGAAATATGACCTTCCTTCTGTGCGGTTATATGAACCGCGGCAAACACGAAGGAGAGTGCGGCGTTGCGGTCTATACTTACAATGCAGCGACAACGAGCATCACGGAGCGACTTTACGTGGAAACACAGGAAGCATTTTCCCTGCTGGATAAAGATGTCGAAAATCTGGGTTATATGTCAGCGGATCGGACACATTTTTATCTGACACTGGAAGGAAGTTTTTACGATATCAATATCACAGATAATTCAGTGACAGAACAGTTTTCCAACTTAAGCAGCGGATGTTATGTCGGCTCTTCCACCGGAGGAAAATTTGCATGGCTTCAGGAAAATGAAAAATACGATTCTTCTACGCTGAATCTGCGTGATCTGGAAACAGGAAACGATACTGCATTTACCTGCGACAGTGATGAACGTCTGCAGCCAATCGGATTTATCGATTCTGACTTGGTATACGGCGTGGCGAAGGTTTCGGATATTGACACAGAAGACAAAGGAAGCGAAGTATTCCCGATGTACAAAGTACTGATCGTAAATTCTGCGGGAGAGACATTAAAGACTTATGAGCCGGACGGTTGTTACGTGATCGGCGGAAGCGTAAATGACAAACTGCTGACGCTGGACCGTGTCAAGAAAACGAAACGCGGCTATACAGAGACCAGCCAGGATCACATCGTAAACAGCAGTGCGGACGATGAAGCGGCTTATGGATTTGCGTATGTAGAAAGCGACAAAAAACAGACAGAAACCATTCTGAAAACGGGTGAGACGATCGAGGAAGGTACAACACCGCAGATCCTTTATGCAAAACAGGTTAAGGCAGAAGGCGAAGAGGCTGCAGAAGTATCGATTCCGGCCAAAAAACAGACAGAAGAACTTTACTATGTCTATGCGAAAGGTCATCTCGACAGCATGTACACCACGATCAGTGAGGCGGTACAGAGAGCAGATGATCAGCTTGGCGTTGTGGTAAACAACAAACAGCAGCTGATCTGGGAGCGAGGCAACAAACAGACCACCTGCAAGCTGGATATTAGTACGTTTCCGGATGTGATTTTAAGCGGTAAGATGAACATCAAAAAACTGTCAAAAAATCTCGGCAAACAGGTACTTGACCTGACCGGATGTACACTCGACAGTGTGCTGTATTATGTAAGCGAGGGCACGCCGGTTCTGGCAAAAACAGCAGACGGCGTTGTGATCATTGCCGGATATGACCAGTACAATACAATCCTGTTAAAACCGGGAGAAGCCGAGACCTATTATTACGGCCTGGAAGAAAGTGCCGATATGTTTGAAGCAGCCGGAAATCAGTTTGTAACGTATTTTGATCCGCTTGAGGAGTAAAAACAGAAAAAAATTTTCCATGCAACAAAACACGAAAAAAATGACACTGTATAGATGAGAGGCGGGAAGGCTGCAGACGGAACGCCTCCTGAGCATAAAAAGAATGGGGTGATCATATGGAGCGAAATGCAGAAGATTTTGCTGCAAAATACGAGAAAGTATATCAGGATATGTTTCGATTTGCATTATATACCCTGAAAAACAGGCATGAAGCAGAAGATGTTGTAAGTGAGACGGTACTGGATGCCTGGAAGGGGATTGAAGGGTTAAAAGACGAAAATGCTTTTCGTGCCTGGATTTTCCGGATTCTTGCCAACAAATGCAGACAGAAGCTGAAATCCTATCTGAACCGTGCCGTGGAGCTTCCGGCCGATCTGGCATGGCGGGAACGTGACACGAGCGAAGATATGGATGTGCGGGCGGCATTTTATAAATTAAATGACGAAGAACGTCTGATACTTTCTTCCAGTCTGTTTGGCGGATATACCGGAAAAGAGATTGCCGCCATGCTGGAAATGAATGAGAATACCGTGCGTTCTCTGAAAAGCCGTGCTCTTAAGAAAATGGAGCAGATGCTTAGTGAGTGAGAGGAGTTGGATTGTATGGATGAAAAAAAGATTTTGGATATGATAAAAAAATCCGGTGAAAATGTCGATGCACCGGAAGAAATCCATCCAGAGCAGATTAAACGTCTGCTGGAAGAACAGCCGGTGGATAAAAAAAGCCGGTTTCGAAGATATGCCCAGTGGGGAGCAGTTGCGGCAGTCTTCGCACTGGTGATCATCGGAGGGGTGACGGGTCTTACCAGACTTTCCGGCACAAATGGCGAAAACAGCCAGAATGAAGCCGGAACGATGTCGCTTGCAGACGCATCGCAGAGTACAAAAGCGACAGGTGAGACAGAAATTTTTGAAGTTACAACAGAAAATACAACGGAAGCAACAACAGAAAAAACAACGACGGCCCAGACGTCAGCGGATGTTGAATCCGGTAATTATGTTTTTGCCGGTGCAAAGAGTTATCAGGAGATTTTTGATGCCCTGAAAAAAACAGAAAGCGGATATGGCGGGTATGAGACAGCAGAGCTGGCAAGAGGTACGACAAACGACTATATGGTGGAAGATTCGGCGATGGCGGCCATGGATATGGAAAGCTCTGAAACAAATGCGGGAGCAGGGTTTTCTTATTCAAAGACAAATCTGCAGGAAGCAGGCGTGGATGAAGCAGATATAGTCAAGACGGACGGAAAATATCTGTATGTGATGAAAGCAACCGGCAGTGTCCGTCTAATCCGTGCAGAAGACAAGGCTTTGCAGACAGAGGGAACGATCATGCTGGATGCATTGAATGAGACACCGCAGGAAATGTACGTGGACGGCGACACGCTGAGCCTGATCGTGACCGGAAGCAAGACTACGCTGAACAGTGATGCTGAAGAAGATACTTACACGGCGGATACGGAAAATTATACAAAACTTTACACCTATGATATTTCCGATCGTTCCCAGCCGCAGCTCACCGGTGTGGTTCAGCAGCAGGGACACTACAGCACTTCCAGAAAAAACGGCGATATCGTTTATCTGTTTACGCAGTTTGATCCGCAGGTCAGCGATGCATCGGAAATTGATGAGTACATTCCGGCAGTAAATGGTGCAAGAATGGAGTCCTCGGATATTTTTCTTCCGGAGTATCAGAACAGTACTTCCTGCCTGGTAATCTCTTCTGTGAGCACCGGAAAACCGGATGCGATCATAGATCAGAAAGCAGTTGTATCTGCAGCGGAGAATTTTTATGTAAGTGAGAATAATATTTATATCAGCAACACAAACTGGAGCAGTGATGTGACGATGACACAGATTCTGAAATTCTCCTGCCAGAAAGGGAAGATCCAGGCGAAAGGTGCAGCAGATCTAAAAGGTTCTCTGAACGACAGTTTTTCTATGAATGAGTACAACAGTTATCTCAGAGTTGTTCTGACAGACTACAGCGGGGAGACACAGAAAAATGCACTCTATGTGCTGGATGATGCGATGCAGGTCTGCGGAAACATTGGAGATCTGGCAGAAGGAGAAGACATCCGTTCCGCAAGATTTCTCGGTGATATCGGATATTTTGTGACATTTCGCAATACAGATCCGCTGTTTTCGGTTGACTTAAGCGATCCGTCTGATCCGAAAATACTTGGAGAACTGAAAATCACAGGATTTTCCTCGTATCTGCATTTTTACGGAGAAAACAAACTGCTCGGTGTGGGCAACGAAGTTGATCCGGAGACAGGAGCTTATACAGGTATCAAACTTGCGATGTTTGATGTATCCGATCCGTCCAACGTAAAACAGCTGCACAAGTTTGTGATCAAAGACACTTACGACTGCCCGCTGTTCTACAATTACAAAGCGGCGATGATTGATACGGAAAAAAATGTTTTTGGATTCATGTGTGATTCCAGCTATATGGTCTTTTGCTATGATGAAGAAAAAGGATTTGAAAATGTCTTCACGGAAAATCTCGGAGATTCTTACTATGGCTACTCTTACAACGGACTTCAGGAAGTCCGGGGCTGTTTTATCGGCGATAATTTTTATCTGGTCGGCGGCGGACAGATCCGTATTTATGACATGGCAAACGATTACAAAGAAGTCGGAAGACTGGAACTTTGACAGCGGCAGTTCACAGAAATCGGTGAACGGAAAGCTTTTATCTTTAAAATCTGCAGGTGATAGAATATGAAACTTACGGATAATACATTAAAATATTTAAAGGAATATGGAGGTCTTTCTTTCGGGGAAAGACCTTTTTCCCACGTAGACAGTCTGATCTTGTGTCAGCTGTCTTATTTTAAATTTCAGGATCTGGTGCCGGATCTTGTCGAAAAAATGGATGGAAATGACATCAGAGGAGTGACGATGCGTTCTCTTCGCAAACATCCGAAATACAACAGTCTGTATGTGTCAGACTGGTACGAAAAAGACAATCGCAGGCTCTATGCGGCGGTTGCCAGAAGCAGGCGTTTTGCAAAAATGCGGCTCAATTATTACACCAATCTCACGGACAAAGAAATGCAGATGCAGTTCTCGGCAGTTACATTTCTGCTGGAAGACGGAACGGTGTATGTGGCATTTCGCGGGACAGATGAGACGATCGTCGGCTGGAGAGAAGATTTTGATATGGCACTGAAAAGCCCGATTCCGTCGCAGACGGCGGCAAGGCTCTATCTGCGGCACATTGCAGAATACACCGGCGATGCCCCGCTGATGATTGGCGGACATTCCAAAGGCGGCAATGAGGCAGTCTTTGCAGCGATGGAGACAGAACCGCAGATCCAGGACCGGATCAGAGCTGTATACTGTTTTGACGGGCCGGGTTTCCGGGAAGATATTTACCGGAAAGAAGGTTATCTTCGGATCGAAAAGAAGATCATCAAAATGGTTCCGCAGGATTCCTTTGTGGGCATGCTTCTGCATACTGCGGGAAGTTATCAGGTTGTGGAAAGTTCCGGGAAAGGTGTGCTGCAGCATGATATGTTCACCTGGGTAGTAAAAGAAGGGGATTTTGTATACAAAGAAGAGATTAACCCGGCGACCGAAAAGAAAAATCAGCAGATCAATGAGTGGATCGCATCGTATTCTCCTGAGGAGCAGCAGGAGATCGTGGATGCCCTTTTTGAGATCATTGAAGCAACTCAGGCAGACACGGTTATGGATTTTACGCAGAACCGTTTACAGAAAATGATGAAGATGCTGAACATTTTTCATGGTCTGGAGGCAAAAACAAAGCGAAATGTACGCAAGCTTTTCCATATCCTGCTTGCACCGTCGGAAAGATTAGGATATACTGAGAGCAGTAAGAAAACGGCAGAACCAGATTCTGCTGTAAAAATGGAAAACAAAGGAGTTTATAAAATGGAATTGGTAACAGTAAGAGAAATTTACCGTGATACGGAAAAATATTTAAATCAGAAGATTACAGTGGGAGGATGGCTTCGAAGCGTCAGAGATTCCAAGACATTTGGATTTTTAGTGCTGCATGACGGTACTTTCTTTGAGACACTGCAGATCGTATACCACGATAAAATGGAAAACTTTGCACAGGTTTCCAAACTGAATGTAGGAGCAGCCGTTATCGTTACCGGTACGCTGATCCCGACACCGGAAGCAAAACAGCCATTTGAGATCCAGGCAGACGAAGTTGTGGTAGAAGGAGCTTCCGCACCGGATTACCCACTTCAGAAAAAGCGTCACAGCTTTGAATATCTGCGTACTATCTCACATCTGCGTCCGAGAACCAATGCGTTCCAGGCAGTGTTCCGTGTACGTTCACTGACCGCTTATGCGATCCACAAATTCTTCCAGGAGAGAGATTTCGTTTATGTGCATACTCCGCTGATCACCGGAAGTGACTGCGAAGGTGCGGGCGAAATGTTTCAGGTAACAACTATGGATCTGAACAACATCCCGAAAACAGAGCAGGGCGGCGTAGATTTCAGCCAGGATTTCTTCGGAAAACAGACCAACCTGACCGTAAGTGGACAGCTCAATGGCGAAACCTTTGCACAGGCATTCCGCAACATTTATACATTCGGACCGACTTTCCGTGCAGAGAACTCCAACACAACACGTCATGCAGCAGAATTCTGGATGATCGAGCCGGAGATCGCATTCTCTGATCTGAAAGATGACATGATCCTTGCAGAGTCCATGCTGAAATATGTGATCCGCTATGTCATGGAAAATGCACCGGAAGAAATGCAGTTCTTCAACAATTTTGTCGATAAAGGACTGATTGACCGTCTGAAACATGTAGTGGAATCCGAGTTTGCACACGTTACTTATACAGAAGCAATCGAATTGCTTGAGAAAAATAATGATAAATTTGAATATAAGGTATCCTGGGGATGTGATCTGCAGACAGAGCATGAGCGTTACCTGACTGAGAAAATCTTCAAACGTCCGGTATTTGTAACAGATTATCCAAAGGAGATCAAAGCGTTCTACATGAAACTGAACGAAGATGGAAAAACCGTTGCTGCTATGGACTGTCTTGTGCCTGGTATCGGTGAGATCATCGGCGGAAGTCAGAGAGAGGACGACTACGAAAAACTGCTCGCACGCATGAATGAGCTGGGACTGAAGGAAGAAGATTACGGATTCTATCTGGATCTGAGAAAATATGGATCTACAAGACATGCAGGTTTCGGACTTGGATTCGAACGTTGCGTTATGTACCTGACCGGTATGTCAAACATCCGTGACGTAATCCCGTTCCCGAGAACAGTAGGAAACTGCGAACTTTAATAAAAGCATAGTCTTACAGGCGGCACCCGGTTTTCTTGACAGAGCCGGGTGTCTGTAATCTTGGGTGGAGTTCAGACTCTTGCACGATTAAGGCTTCGCAGAACCGCATACCAGGTTTTGCCTGTGTTCGACTTGAAAAGTGGGTGCAAGCTGTATCAGGAGGAAAGTACAGAAATGGGAAACCGAATTTTAGTGGTTGATGACGAAAAGGAAATCGCAGATGTTATTGAACTGTATCTGAAAAACGAAGGCTTTGAGGTCGAAAAGTTTTATACAGGAAAAGATGCACTTGTATCGATTGAGAAAGCAGCACCGGATATGGCACTTCTGGATGTAATGCTTCCGGATATTGATGGATTTGAGGTTCTTCAGAAAATCCGTGAAAAATATAATTTTCCGGTTATTATGCTGACGGCAAAAACAGAATATATGGACAAGATCAACGGTCTGATGCTCGGGGCAGATGACTACATGGCAAAGCCATTTAATCCGCTGGAACTGATCGCACGTGTCAAAGCACAGATGCGTCGGTTTACCAAGTACAATACAGGCGGAAGGGCACAGGAAGATGTGATTGATTTTGGAAATATGTTTCTGAACCGTACCACGCATGAGTGTATTTACAATGAAAAGCATCTGACTTTAACACCGATTGAGTTTGATATTCTCTGGCTGCTGTGTGACAACCGCGGGCAGGTCATCAGTTCTGAGCGGCTGTTTGAAGAAGTCTGGAAAGAAAAATATTATAAAAACAGCAACAATACGGTTATGGTCCACATCCGTCACCTGAGAGAAAAGATGAGCGGACCGACCGGCAAAAGTAATTTTATCAAGACCGTATGGGGAGTGGGATACCGCGTTGAAAAATAAATATCGCAGGCTGAAATGGAAAATGATGCTGCAGACGATGGGCATTATGATGATGAGCCTGGTGGTCGGAAAAATGATCATCACACTGATCCTTGACGGATTGTTTCAGGGAAAGCTCTCAAACCTGATCATCGGTATTCTGATGAAAATGAATCTTTCGCAGGCAGAAGCAGATGTGATCTATCAGAATGTATTTCGGGCAAACCGGGATGTGTTTCAGTGGATTGGATTTATGCTGCTGTTTCTGGTCGGATATTATGCGGTACTGTCAAAGACTGCTAATTATCTGAAAAACATCGGAGATGGGATCGACAATGTTTTAGCAAATTCAAAACAGCCGATCGAGCTGGAAACGGAACTGGAGCCGATCGCAGAGAAATTAAATACCATGAAAATGACGCTGGCACGGAAAGAACGCATGGCACAGGAAAGTGAGCAGCGGAAAAATGATCTGGTCGTTTATCTGGCACACGATCTCAAAACGCCTCTCACATCTGTGATCGCGTATTTAAGTATGCTGGACGAAAAACCGGATATGCCGCCGGAAGAACGCAAAAAATATATCCATATCGCACACACCAAGGCGATCCGTCTAAGTGAACTGATCAGCGAATTTTTTGAGATTACAAAGTTCAATCTTCAGAATATCCGTCTGGAGAAAGAGACCATCAATCTTTCATTGATGCTGGAGCAGATCATGGATGAATTTTATGCCGTGTTTGCCGATAACAATCTGACCGGAAATATTTATACGGAAGAAGATCTTATGGTAGAAGGTGATCCGGACAAACTTGCCCGTGTGTTTGACAACCTTCTGCGAAATGCGGTTGCCTATAGTTACCGCGGCACAAACATTGATGTGCGTGCATACGGGGAAGGTGTTGCCGTTGTCATCGTATTTTCCAATCAGGGTGAGCCGATCCCGAAACAGAAACTGCAGACCGTATTTGAAAAGTTCTACCGTGCGGACAATTCCAGATCGAGCCAGACCGGAGGAGCCGGACTTGGACTTTCGGTGGCAAAAGAGATCGTGGAATTGCATGAAGGAACGATCGAAGCCTTTAGTGACATTCAGTCCACCCGTTTTGTGGTGCGTCTGAAGCGACTTTTGCCGAAGGGGCAGCGGCAATCGGGAGGTGTTATTTAAATGGAAGAAAACAAGAAAAAGAAGCGTACCGCCGGAGATGTGATCCGGACGCTGATCATGATCGTGGCACTTGGCGTGTTCTGTTATTCCGGCTATCAGCTGCTTTCGATTTATCAGGAATATAAAAAGGGCAGTGATGAGTATCATGCACTGGAGAATAAATATATTGATGAAAAGGGCATGTTTGAAGAGATCAACACGGATGCGGCGGAGCCGACGATGAAAAATCCGATCGATTTTGCCGGACTGAAAGCCGTGAATGAGGATATTATCGCCTGGCTGAAGGTCGGTGCGATCGATATCAGTTATCCGGTCACGCAGGGCAAGGATAACGATTACTATCTGCACAATACCTTTGAAAATCAGCCGAATATTGCCGGATGTATTTTTATGGATCACGGCTGCAAAAAAGATTTTTCCGATCCGAACACGATCATTTACGGACACAATATGCGAAATCTTTCCATGTTCGGAAAATTAAAACAATTCCGCGATCAGGCAGTGTTTGACTCGGATGCATATTTCTGGGTATATACGCCGGAGAAGATTTATAAATACGAAATTTTCTCCTGCCAGGAAGTCGGTGCGACAAGCGAAACCTATCAGCTTCAGTTTTCCGACAAAAAGAAATTTCAAGAATATATCGATTCCTGTTTTGAACGTTCCGTTTTGAAACGTGACATCGAAGTGACAAGCGATGATAAAATCGTGACACTTTCTACCTGTACCGGAAATTCCGAGACAAGATTTCTCGTGCAGGGCAAGCTGATCGAAACCTACAAGGCAGTGTAAGCAGTGTAAGAGATTTTGCCTCTGGCATCATATAATTTGGGTATGAAAGGGTGATTTGTATGAATGGCACAGAAAAACTGAAAGAACTCATCAATGGAAGCAATAATATTGTATTTTTTGGCGGGGCCGGTGTCTCGACAGAAAGCGGGATTCCTGATTTTC
This sequence comes from Ruminococcus sp. MCC718, assembly GCF_018783905.1. Lineage (NCBI taxonomy): Bacteria > Bacillati > Bacillota > Clostridia > Eubacteriales > Oscillospiraceae > Ruminococcus > Ruminococcus sp. MCC718. The sequence goes on along the minus strand of NZ_WQNP01000094.1, from coordinate 34,390 downwards.
GAAGTACGGATGGACTTTATCACCAGGAGTATGATTATCCGCCGGAAACCATTCTGAGCCATAGTTTTTTCATGCGAAACCCGGAAGAATTTTATCGTTTTTACAAAAATAAAATGCTCTGCCTGGATGCAAAGCCAAACATGGCACATAAAAAGCTGGCAGAGCTTGAAAAGGCCGGAAAATTAAAGGCAGTCATCACGCAGAATATCGACGGACTGCACCAGGCGGCAGGAAGCAAAGAAGTGCTGGAGCTTCACGGAAGCGTGCATCGCAATTACTGTATGAAATGTGGAAAATCTTATGATGCAGAATATATGCTTCATGCAGAAGGCGTGCCGACCTGTTCCTGTGGCGGAAGGATCAAACCGGATGTGGTGCTCTACGAAGAAGGGCTTGATATGACCGTCATGGCAAGAGCCATCCAGGCGATCCAGGATGCAGATATGCTGATCATCGGCGGAACATCCCTGATCGTCTATCCGGCAGCCGGACTGATTGATTATTACAGAGGAAATAAACTGGTCGTGATCAATATGAGTGTCACATCGCAGGATAAAAATGCAGATCTGGTGATCCAGGAACCGATCGGAAAAGTATTTGCCGGCATCTGAACATATAACGATCTGTAAGAATATATGAGATCATTTTGTAGATTGGGAGGGACAGGATGGATTATGAAGTAGGCGATATCGTGAAACTGAAAAAACAGCATCCGTGCGGAAGTAAAGAGTGGAGGATCCTCAGGGTAGGAGCGGACTTCCGACTGGAGTGTATGGGATGTTCACATCAGATCATGATACCGAGAAAACAAGTGGAGAAAAATACTAGGGGGCTTCGCAAGGAGGAGTAGGAGTTGTGAACGTGCAAATGAACGAATTCTCCGAAGGCACTTTTACGTGCCCTTCGGAGAATTCGTTCATTTGCACATGCATATTTTTGGAAGCCAGCACTTTATAACACCTTCATCCCATTCTTTTACATTGAAAAAGAAAAAACGATAATTTTTTTTTGTCTTTTTTTAGAAAAACTTTATGTGTATATCCAACAGCGATATGCTATACTGAAAGGGATTTAAAACCGAGGCAAGGAGCGATTTTTATGAAATTAAAAACGAGGCTTATCATAGCCTTTTTTGTTATTATCTGTGTGCCTCTTTTGCTTGCAGGAGTATCGTTGGTTGGTTTTTCTACGTATCAGATCCGTAATCTGGAGGATCATCTCGGCATTTCCGGTGTGACTTATGAAAATATGTCGGATTCGGTGCAGGTTCTGAACAAAGCGACGAACTCCAATTTTGAACAGATCAAAGCAAAGGGCAGTGAAAATCCGGATGCATTTCTGAATCGTGATTATCTGGATCAGCTGAATGATGAGCTGAAAGAGAAATATTCTTTTCTGATCGTAAGAAAGGGCGACAGCCTTTATTATTCCGGAAGTGATGAGAGCGTGAATAAGCTGTTTCCGGAGCTGCCGGAGTATAGTGACGTGGTCAGCCAGTCGGACAGCGGCGTTTACATCGGTAAGGATGTGAAGGCGTTCGTCAAGCAGATGGATCTGACGTTTTCAGATCAGACAGAAGGCAGTGTTTTTGTAATCACCAGCCTGACGATGGTGCGTCAGATAAGGACTCTTACAAGAGATATGCTTGTTTCTATCGTGATCATTCTGATCATGACAGCAGGTATGCTGACGATGTGGATTTACAATGGAATCAACATTCCGCTGAAAAAGCTTAAGGAAGCAACGCAGAACATCAAAGAGGGAAATCTGGATTTTGTTCTGGATGCAGAAGGTGACGATGAGATCAGTGAGCTGTGCCGCGATTTTGAGGAAATGCGGCAGAGACTGAGGGAGTCATCTGAGGAAAAGATACAGTACGACAAGGAAAATAAAGAGCTGATCAGCAACATTGCACACGATCTGAAAACTCCTATCACAGCCCTGAAAGGTTATGCGGAGGGGATCATGGATGGTGTGGCGGATACGCCGGAGAAAATGGACCGTTACATCCGCACGATTTATAATAAAGCAAATGATATGGATCGTCTGATCAATGAGCTGACGTTCTATTCAAAGATCGATACAAACCGCATTCCATATACATTCAATAAGATCAACGTCCGTGAATATTTTGATGACTGTGTGGAAGAGGTCGGACTGGATCTGGAATCCAAAAATATTGAGCTGTCTTACTTTAATTCAGTTGAAAATGATGTGCTTGTGATCGCCGATGCAGAGCAGCTGAAGCGAGTCATTAACAATATTGTCGGAAACTCTATCAAATATATGGATAAGCCAAAAGGCTATATCAGCATCCGTGTCAAAGATGTGGGTGATTTCATCCAGGTTGAGATCGAAGATAACGGACGAGGTATTGCGGCAAAAGATCTGCCGGCAATCTTTGACCGGTTCTTCCGGGCGGATGCATCCAGGAATTCTTCCAAAGGAGGAAGCGGAATCGGTCTTTCCATCGTACGCAAGATCATCGAAGATCACGGCGGAAAGATCTGGGCAAACAGTAAACTCGGATGTGGTACAGTGATGTACTTTGTCCTTAGAAAATATCAGGAGGTGCCTGTAAATGAGCAGAATACTAATCATAGAAGATGAGGAGAGTATTGCAGAGCTGGAGAAAGATTATCTGGAACTGAGCGGATTTGAAGTTGAGATTGAGAGCAAGGGAGACGTTGGACTCAAACGTGCCCTGGAAGAAGAATTTGATCTTTACATTCTCGACCTGATGCTGCCGGGAATGGACGGATTTGAGATCTGTAAAGAAATCAGAAATCACAAAAATACGCCAATTCTGATGGTTTCCGCAAAGAAAGATGACATTGATAAGATCCGTGGACTGGGACTTGGAGCAGATGACTATATGACCAAACCGTTCAGCCCGAGTGAACTGGTAGCGAGAGTCAAAGCACATATGGCACGTTATGAGCGTTTGGTCAGCACAAATATGCCGAAGAATGATATCGTAGAGATCCGCGGCATCAAGATCGATAAGACAGCACGCCGTGTGTGGGTAAATGGAGAAGAAAAAGCATTTACCACAAAAGAATTTGATCTGCTGACCTTCCTTGCGGAGCATCCAAACCATGTATTCACAAAAGAAGAGCTGTTCAGTGAAATCTGGGATATGGAGTCGATCGGAGATATTGCGACCGTTACGGTACATATCAAAAAGATTCGTGAGAAGATTGAGTTTAACACAGCCAAGCCACAGTATATCGAGACAATCTGGGGCGTGGGATATCGATTTAAGATTTAAAGATGCCAGGGTCAGAAGCATAAAACCACGATGTGCTTGCACAAGAGTGGTTTTATGGCATTGCTTAACCCCAGTATTTACAAGGAGGAACATCATGAATGAAGTAAAAACTCCAAAGAAGCCGTTTATCTATTATCTGATCATTGCGGCAACGATCATGATACTGCTCAACACACTTGTTTTTCCGAATGTGCTGAAGCATCAGGTAAAGGAAGTCGGCTACAATGTTTTTATGCAGATGACAAATAATCAGGAGATCGGCTCGGTAAATATCACCGATTCTGAGATCTTCTTTACAAACAAAGACAATTCGCAGATGTACAAAACCGGCGTGATCAACGACCCGGAACTGGTAGACCGTCTGTACAAAGCAGGTGCAACTTTTTCCACGGAGATCACAGAAGAAATGTCTCCGATCGTTTATCTTCTGCTCGGCTATGTACTGCCAATCTTTATTTTTGTTGCACTTGGCAGATGGCTTTCCAAAAAGATGATGAGCAAGATGAGTGACGGGGCAAACCCGATGAACTCCATGATGTTTGGCACAAAGAGCAATGCCAAGATCTATGTAAAATCCACAAGCGGCATCAAATTCTCCGATGTGGCAGGAGAGGAAGAAGCAAAAGAACTGCTTACAGAGATCGTAGATTTCCTTCACAATCCCGGCAAATATCAGGAGATCGGAGCATCGATGCCAAAAGGTGCACTGCTTGTAGGCCCTCCGGGAACCGGTAAAACATTGCTGGCAAAAGCAGTTGCAGGTGAGGCGAACGTACCGTTCTTCTCGATCTCCGGTTCTGAGTTTGTTGAGATGTTTGTCGGTATGGGTGCTGCAAAAGTGCGTGACCTGTTCAAACAGGCAAGCGAGAAAGCACCGTGTATCGTCTTTATCGACGAGATCGATGCGGTCGGCAAGAAACGTGACGGACGCATCGGCGGCAACGATGAGCGTGAGCAGACGCTGAATCAGCTGCTCACGGAAATGGATGGATTTGACGGTTCCAAAGGTGTTGTCATTCTGGCAGCGACCAACCAGCCGGATTCTCTTGACCCGGCACTGCTCCGTCCGGGACGATTTGACCGTCGTATTCCGGTGGAACTGCCGGATCTTCAGGGTCGTGTGGATATTCTGAAAGTCCATGCAAAAAAGATCAAACTTGCGGATAACGTAGATTTCAATGCGATCGCCAGAGCTGCATCCGGAGCATCCGGAGCGGAACTTGCAAATATCGTGAATGAAGCAGCACTTCATGCTGTACGCTGCGGACGCAAATTTGCAACACAGGCAGATCTGATGGAGAGCGTGGAAGTTGTTATCGCAGGATATCAGAAGAAAAACCGTATCCTGTCGGATAAAGAGAAACTGATCGTTTCCTATCATGAGGTTGGTCATGCACTGGTTGCTGCCATGCAGACTAATTCCGCACCGGTTCAGAAGATCACGATCATTCCGAGAACTTCCGGTGCACTCGGCTATACGATGCAGGTAGAAGAGGGCGAGCATTTCCTGATGAACAAAACAGAGATGGAAAACAAGATCGCGACCTTTACCGGCGGCCGTGCGGCAGAAGAACTGATCTTTGGTGAGATCACAACCGGAGCTTCCAATGATATCGAGCAGGCAACGAAATTTGCAAGAGCCATGATCACACGTTACGGTATGAACGAAGAGTTTGATATGGTAGCCATGGAAAGCGTTTCTAACCAGTATCTTGGCGGAGACAGCTCTTTGACCTGCTCCATGGAGACACAGACGCTGATCGACCAGAAAGTCGTTCAGCTGGTCAAAGAACAGCATCAGAAGGCAAAAAAAATCTTGGAAGACAACGTTATGAAGCTGCATGAGATCGCAAAATTCCTTTACGAGCATGAGACGATCACCGGAGAAGAATTTATGGAGATTCTGAACAGCGACAGCCAGAAGATCATCGAAGAGAAACAGCAGTAAAAAAGAAACACAAATAAATGAAAGAAAAAAATCCGGAACGGACAGTAAAAACTGTTTTGTTCCGGATTTTTTTTGCGGCAGGATCACTGTATATATCTGCGGAGTGATTTCGTTGAAAATACTGCTCCGGTTAAGATGCAAAACATACAGTTTCAGCCAGTTTCTGGAGCTTGAATGCAGTCATCACATCAAGAGTTCCGGTATAGGGGATGCCCATTGAGGATCTCGAAAAAACAGTGTTGTAAATGACGCATGCTGCCAGGTAACTTCCTTCTACGGTCGGGTGCGAATAGTCACCCATCAGAAGTTTGATCCCATACGAAGAATGGCTGCAGAGCAGAAATGCTGTGCCAACCGGAGCGACGAGAGCATTGTGCTCTTCGGCGATCTCCGCAATCGTACGGTTAAGAATACTCTGGTAATCAGAGCGGTTTGACACGGAATCGTACCGGTTATAATCATTATGCCATTTCCCTGGGGCCCATGTCTGATAAAGGACCATCTTTGCACCGCTGGCCTGAATATAAGGAGCCAGCTTGCGGATGGTTCTTTTCATACGCTGTGGTTTGGAAATCGGATAATAGCGTCGATCCTGCAAAATGACGTAATCCCATCGCTGCATACGCAGAAGCCGGTAAAGTTTTCTGCCGTTGGCAGTTGTAGGGTTGCTTGTATTTTTCAGGGAACGTCCCGGATTGGTGAGTGACCTTACGATCACGTTCTGCCCAGAACTCTTGCACAGTTTCCGAAAAATATTTGGCATATGATTTCGCTGTGTATAGCTGTTTCCCACAAATAAAATGCGTGTGGGAGATGTTGGTGCTTCCCTGTGCCCTGCGGCATGTGCTGTGACAGGAATCCAGCACAGCATCATGGCAAGACAAACTATAAAAATCGATTTTTTGATCGGTAAAAACTTCTGCATCAGAATTCAGCAGCTGTCTGCAGGATCAGAACGGCATCGGAAGTGTCTGCAATACCGTCCTGGTTCATATCTGCACTTACGGTTGCAGCATCGTCCAGAGTATCAAGTTCAGCGGCAAAACGAAGCAGCAGAGCACTGTCGTCAGTAGTTACGCTGCCGTCGTTATTTACGTCGCCAAGCAGACGAACGTTTGCAACTTTTTCGGTCAGCAAGGTAACTGCATTGTTGATTGCATCCTGAAGTGCATCCGGGTTGTCATTCACTGCTTTTCCGGCAGCCAGAGCTTCTTCCAGACCGTTCAGTGTAGAAGATACATAGCTGTCTTTTGCAGCAACGATGGCTTCTGCTTTTGCGATGACAGCAACCAGAGCAGCTTTATTTCCGACACGTTCCAGATTGGTGATCGCAGTGATGATATCAGCATATGCCTTGCCGATCGCCTCCGGTGTACGGTTCAGGTCATCAATGATGTCTTTTGCAGCATCCATTGCATCTTTCAGATCTTTATAGCTGTCGGATGTAAAGTCTTTTTCTTCCAGACCGCCTGCGGAAGCAACCAGTTTTTTCAGAGCGGCGAGGTCAGCTCTTTCAGCCATAGCAGCCAGTGCATCCAGCAGTGTGGAAGCAGCACGGTCAACTTCTGTCTGAGTAGCAGATGTGTTTGCATAAACAGCTTTTGCAGCTGTCAGAGCAGCTGTCAGATCTTCGGTGTTTTCATAATCAGCAGCACGTTCCAGAAGCTTGTCAGCAGCGTCGATGGCAACGTTCAGATGTGTTTTCTGAACACCGTATGCCAGGTTGTTGACTGCATCGACCAGAGCGGACACAGCACTGTCCATTTCTGTGATGGAAGCATTGGATTTGTCAAGAACAGCTTTTGCAGCAGTTAAAGCACTCTTCAGTGCAGCTGCGGAATCTGCTGTATAAACAGAAAGATCAGCGTCTTTCCATGTATTGTAGAAGTTCAGCAGTGAGTTTTCAACTGCATAATAGGAACTTGGTTCGACTGCATCGTAAGTCAGACCATAACCGAAAGCGTATTTGATATCGGATGTCATCTGACCATTTTCGATAACTGGAACATTAACCGGAAGTTTACCGGATGCAGCGAAACGACCAAAGATAACTTCTACGCCGGCGATGATGTTCGGACCAAATGCATTATCCGGTTTCAGAGCTTCTGTCGGATCCATACCTTTGTTTCCGTATACAGCTACGATCGCATCAGAATCAGCATAGTTTGCAACATCATAAGGTTTGGAAATACTCATAACGATGGATTTCTTGCCCTGTGCTTTTGCGTATTCTGTGATAGCGGTCGGCTGTGTGGTCAGCCAGTTGGAAAAGTTTGTGGAAACTTCGGAAATAACGATCACGTAGTTGGCATCGTCAATTTTCTGTTTTACCTGATCAAGGTTTGCAGAAGTGTAACGAAATGTCTCATAATCTACTTTTCCGCTGATGATGTGATCTGCGATCACACGTCTCATACCAAGTGCGAGTCCCGGAGTTTCGTTGTTGTATGCACCAAGCAGAAGCACTTTCTGTCCTGCCTGCGGTTTCAGCGGCAGAATATTGTCGTTATTTTTGATAACGGTAACAGCCTGGGCAGAAATATTTCTCTCAATGTCACGATTCTGTTCAGAACCAACCTGCTCGTTTGCAACGGCAAGTTTTTCCTCGTAAGTACGAGTATCGCTTGTGTAATTCAGGATGCCTCTCTTTTCTTTCAGAGAAAGGATTCTCTTAACAGATTCGTTGATGCGATCCACAGAGATCTCTCCGGAATTAACAGCAGCTTCTACGCCGTCCAGAATCGCATCCATTTTCGGCATATCTGCTTTGCTTCTGAGGATAGTCGGCATCAGGCAAATGTCAACACCGGCTTTGATGGCACGGATGCAGGCATCGGTTTCACCGAAGTTCTGAGAAATCGCATCCATGTTCAGGGCATCGGTTACGATGATGCCGTCATAGTGCATTTCGTTTCTTACAAGGTCAGTAAGAATGGTTTTGGAAAGCGTTGCCGGGAGACTGATCTCGGAACCGTCTTTCTTGGAAATGGCAGTTTCTTTTTCAACCTGTGGATACTGAATGTGTGCTGTCATCAGCATGTCTACACCGTTGTCGATCATTTTCTGGAACGGAACGAGTTCACACTGTCTGAGTTCGTCCAGAGATTTGTCTACACAAGGAAGACCTGTGTGGGAGTCTGTAGCGGTATCGCCATGACCCGGGAAATGTTTGGCAGCAGTAGCGATGTTGTACTTCTGCATACCTTTCATGGCAGCAGTTGCCATGCTTCCTACCAGTTCCGGATCGCTTCCGTAAGAACGAAGGCCGATAACCGGGTTGGAAGGATTGCTGTTGACATCGGCAACAGGTGCAAAGTCTACGTTGATGCCGAGGGCACTCAGCTCGCGTCCGATCACTTCTCCGGACTGTGTTGCAGCGTCCGTGCTTCTGGTTGCACCAAGAGCCATGTTTCCAGGAAGAGCTGTTCCGCTTCCGAGACGGTAAACAATACCGCCTTCCTGGTCGATTGTCAGGAGCAGTGGGATGTTGCTGCCGTCGGTTCCGCTTGTGGCAGCTTCCTGAAGATCCGTTGTCAGTTTCAGTGTCTGATCTGTCTGAGCTACATTTTCAGCGAAAAGAATAACTCCGCCGAAATCATAATCCTTGATGATCTGAGCCACTTCATCGTTCATCACCTGGAAATTTTTCTGTCCCGAGTCCGATTCTGTCTGCCATTTACGGAAATCAGGCATCATCATCTGGGCGATCTTCTGGCGGAGCGTCATTTTGCTCATCAGATTGTCGACAACAGAGGTTTCAGCAGCCGGGTCAGCAGGAGCAGCATTTACAGCTAATGTTCCAAGTGAGCTGACACACATAACGGCTGTCATTGCAGAAGCCATAAAGCGTTTGAGTGTGTTTTTCTTCATTTTTTTTCTCTCCTTTCATAAGATAAATATTAAAGATGTTGAGAATAAAAATGATGCCGGCGAATTGCTTCGTTATAAAGTGATGGACCCTCTCACTCTGGCATCATAACTCAAATTTATCATAGCATATTTAACTGAAAATTCAATGATGATATATGAAATATTTAGTACCTTTTGGCAAATATAAGATTGAAAAAATGACAAATAGAAAAAGAATATGTTTGTCAGGCAACTCTTATAGCTGAACAACTTTTTTGCCTTGACTTTTCCGGAATTTCTACTATATAATAGGGACAGACTAACAGGAAAATAACGTAGAAGAAGACAAGTACGTCTGTCGTAAAAGACACAGAGAGCTCCGGTGGGTGGGAAGGAGTACAAGTAACACAGGCGGAATATCACTTCGGAGTTGCAGACTGAAAGCTGTTTTACAGCATCGCTGAAAGTAAGTCGTGCCGGATTCCCCCGTTATCGGGAACGCATATCGCATTTTGTCGGTATGTTGTAACAGGTGGTTATGAGAGTATTGGCTGTCATCCTTTTACAGGATGGCAGCTTTTTGATTTATTCCTTATAATAAGGACAGGAGGTTGCTTATGTACGAAAAAGTTTCGACAAATCTGAATTTCGTAGACAGAGAAAAAAATGTTGAGAAATTCTGGGAAGAAAATCACATCTTTGAAAAGAGTATGGAAAACCGTAAAGAAGGTGAAACTTACACCTTTTATGACGGACCGCCAACAGCTAACGGCAAACCGCATATCGGACATGTTCTGACCCGTGTTATCAAAGATATGATTCCGAGATATCAGACCATGAAAGGCAAAATGGTTCCGCGTAAAGCCGGATGGGATACACACGGTCTGCCGGTTGAGTTGGAAGTAGAAAAAATGCTCGGTCTGGACGGAAAAGACCAGATCGAAGAATATGGACTGGTTCCTTTCATTGATAAATGTAAAGAGAGTGTATGGAAATACAAAGGCATGTGGGAAGATTTCTCCGGAACGGTTGGTTTCTGGGCTGACATGAAAAATCCGTATGTTACCTATGATGATAACTATATCGAGTCTGAATGGTGGGCACTGAAAACCATCTGGGAAAAAGGCCTGCTGTACAAAGGATTCAAGATCGTTCCTTACTGCCCGCGCTGCGGTACTCCGCTTTCTGCCCAGGAAGTGGCACAGGGTTACAAGGACGTAAAAGAACGTTCTGCTGTTGTACGTTTCAAAGTCAAAGACGAAGACGCTTACATTCTGGCATGGACAACCACACCATGGACACTGCCTTCCAACCTTGCACTTTGCGTAAACCCGGATGAGGATTATGTAAAAGTTCAGATGAAAGAAGACGGCCGTGTTTATTACATTGCACAGGCTCTGGCTGACAAGGTGCTCGGCGAAGATGCTTACAATGTACTGGAGAATTACAAAGGAACAGACCTGGAATATAAAGAGTACGAACCACTGTACAGCTGTGCAGCCGTTCATGCAGAAAAACAGAACAAAAAAGCATTTTATGTTGTTTGTGATACTTACGTAACACTGACAGATGGTACCGGTATCGTTCATATCGCACCGGCATTTGGTGAAGACGATGCGAAAGTCGGACGTAAATACGGACTGCCGTTTGTACAGCTGGTTGACGGCAAAGGTAACCTGACGGAAGATACACCGTTTGGCGGTATCTTTGTAAAAAAAGCAGATCCGCTCGTGCTGAAAGACCTCGATGAGAGAGGACTTCTGTTTGATGCACCGAAGTTTGAGCACAGCTATCCGCACTGCTGGAGATGCGACACTCCGCTGATCTACTACGCAAGAGAATCCTGGTTCATCAAGATGACAGCTGTCAAAGATGACCTGATCCGCAATAACAACACCATCAACTGGATTCCGGAAAGCATCGGTAAAGGACGTTTTGGCGACTGGCTGGAGAATGTTCAGGACTGGGGTATCAGCCGTAACCGTTACTGGGGAACTCCGCTGAACATCTGGGAGTGTGAGTGCGGACATCAGCATTCGATCGGAAGCCGTCAGGAACTGTTCGAAATGAGTGGAAATGAAAAGGCAAAAACCGTAGAACTGCATCGTCCGTACATCGATGAGATCACGATCAAGTGTCCGAAGTGTGGCAAGCCGATGCACCGTGTACCGGAAGTGATCGACTGCTGGTTTGACTCAGGAGCAATGCCGTTCGCACAGCATCATTATCCGTTTGAAAATAAAGACGTGTTTGAGAAACAGTTCCCGGCACAGTTTATTTCCGAGGCAGTTGACCAGACAAGAGGATGGTTCTATTCTCTGCTGGCAGAGTCCACGATCCTGTTCAACAAAGCACCGTATCAGAACGTTATCGTTCTTGGACATGTACAGGATGAAAACGGTCAGAAGATGAGTAAATCCAAAGGAAATGCCGTTGATCCGTTTGATGCACTTCAGACTTACGGAGCAGATGCGATCCGCTGGTATTTCTACATCAACAGTGCACCATGGCTGCCGAACCGTTTCCACGGCAAAGCCGTTCAGGAAGGACAGCGTAAATTCATGGGAACTCTGTGGAATACTTATGCATTCTTCGTTCTGTATGCGAATATTGATGAATTTGACGCAACAAAATATACATTAGACTACGACAAACTCTCCGTAATGGATAAATGGCTGCTCTCCAAGATGAACACCATGATTCAGACCGTGGATGACAACCTGGCAAATTACCGTATTCCGGAAACTGCAAGAGCACTTCAGGAATTTGTGGATGATATGAGTAACTGGTATGTACGCCGCAGCCGTGAACGTTTCTGGGCAAAAGGCATGGAGCAGGATAAGATCAATGCTTACATGACACTTTATACCGCTCTGGTAAATGTTTCAAAAGCAGCTGCACCGATGATTCCGTTTATGACAGAAGACATCTACCGCAACCTGGTATGCAGCATTGACAAGACTGCACCAGAAAGCGTACATCTGTGTGATTTCCCGAAGGCAGATATGGCTCACGTAGACAAAGAACTCGAAGCAAACATGGATGAAGTACTGAAGATTGTTGTTATGGGACGTGCATGCAGAAATACTGCAAACATCAAGAACAGACAGCCGATCGCAAACATGTTTGTCAAAGCACCGAAAGAACTGCCAGAATACTTCGCAGACATTATCCGTGACGAGCTGAACAGCAAGAAAGTTACCTTTACACAGGATGTAAAAGACTTTACTTCTTACAGCTTCAAACCGCAGCTGAAAACCGTAGGACCAAAATACGGCAAACTGCTTGGCGGTATCAAACAGGCACTTTCTGCACTTGATGGCAATCAGGCAATGGATGAGCTGAAAGACAAAGGCTCCCTCACGCTTGACATCAATGGCAGTGAAGTTGTATTATATGAGACAGATTTACTGATTGATACAGCACAGATCGAAGGCTATGTATCTGAGCAGGATAACGATATTACCGTTGTTCTGGATACCAACCTTACTCCGGAATTGATTGAGGAGGGATTTGTGAGAGAACTGATCAGTAAAGTCCAGACCATGCGTAAAGAGGCAGGTTTTGAGGTAATGGACAGAATCCGCCTGTATGCAGCTGACAACGAAAAGATCCTCACCGTCCTGAAAGACCATATGGATGAGATTAAGGATGAAGTCCTTGCAGATGAGATTGTTCTTGGAAGTATTGCCGGATACGAAAAAGAATGGAGTATTAACGGTGAAAGTGTACGCATGGGTGTTGAAAAGACACAGAAATAAGGAGGATTTGCTGTGAGCAAAAGATTTGACAAAGAAGTATTTATTGAGAGTGTGAAAAGCAACCTGAAAACACTGTACCGTCAGACACTGGTTGACGCAACAAAACAGCAGGTATTTCAGGCAGTATCCTATGCGGTCAAGGATACGATTATTGACAACTGGATGGAAACCCAGAAAGTTTACGAAGAAGAAGACCCGAAAATGGTTTATTATATGTCCATGGAGTTCCTGATGGGACGTGCCCTTGGAAATAACATGATCAACCTGACAGAGTACAAAGAAGTAAAAGAAGCTCTGGAAGAGCTGGGCTTTGACCTGAATGTGATCGAAGACCAGGAGCCGGATGCAGCACTTGGAAACGGCGGTCTTGGCCGTCTGGCTGCATGCTTCCTTGATTCTCTGGCAACACTTGGTTATGCAGCATACGGCTGCGGTATCCGTTACCGCTATGGTATGTTCAAACAGAAGATTGAAAACGGTTATCAGGTAGAAGTGCCGGATAACTGGCTGAAAGACGGTAATCCATTTGAGCTGCGTCGTCCGGAATATGCAAAAGAAGTAAAATTCGGCGGCTATATCCGTGTAGAATACGATGAAGCAACAAAACGCAACAAATTTATCCAGGAAGGTTATCAGTCTGTACGTGCAATCCCGTTTGATATTCCGATCGTTGGTTACAACAACAATGTAGTAAATACACTGCGTGTATGGGATGCAGAAGCAATCAACGACTTCCAGCTGGATTCTTTCGATAAAGGTGATTATCAGAAAGCCGTAGAACAGGAAAACCTGGCAAGAAATATCGTAGAAGTTCTCTATCCGAACGATAACCACTACGCAGGTAAAGAACTGCGTCTGAAACAGCAGTATTTCTTCATTTCTGCAAGTGTTCAGGCAGCTGTTGCAAAATATAAAAAGAATCATTCTGACATCCGCAAATTCTATGAGAAAGCAACCTTCCAGCTGAACGATACACATCCGACTGTTGCAGTAGCAGAGCTGATGCGTATCCTGCTTGACGAAGAAGGTCTGGAATGGGATGAAGCATGGGAAGTTACCACAAAGACCTGTGCATACACCAACCACACCATCATGGCAGAAGCACTGGAAAAATGGCCGATCGAGCTGTTCTCAAGACTGCTTCCTCGTATCTACCAGATCATCGAGGAGATCAACCGCAGATTTGTGGAAGAGATCCAGAAAAAATATCCGGGAAACCAGGAGAAAATCCGCAAGATGGCTATCATTTACGATGGACAGGTTAAAATGGCACATTTGGCTATCTGTGCAGGTTACTCTGTAAACGGTGTTGCTGCACTGCATACAGAAATTCTGAAAAATCAGGAATTAAAAGACTTCTATGAGATGATGCCGGAGAAATTCAACAACAAGACAAACGGTATCACACAGAGACGTTTCCTGCTTCATGCAAACCCGCTGCTGGCAGACTGGGTAACCGAACATATCGGTGATGAATGGATCACAGATCTGGCTCAGATCTCCAAACTGAAAGTTTATGTGGATGATGAAAAAGCACAGCAGGAGTTCATGAACATCAAATACCAGAACAAACTGCGTCTGGCAAAATACATCAGAGAGCACAACGGTATCGATGTAGATCCTCGTTCTATCTTCGATGTACAGGTTAAGAGACTTCATGAGTACAAACGTCAGCTGCTGAACATCCTGCATGTTATGTATCTGTACAATAAGATCAAAGATCATCCGGAAATGCCGTTCTATCCAAGAACCTTCATCTTTGGTGCAAAAGCAGCAGCCGGATATCGTCGTGCAAAACTGACGATCAAACTGATCAACTCTGTTGCAGATGTGATCAACAACGATAAGAGCATCAACGGAAAACTGAAAGTTGTATTTATCGAAGATTACCGTGTATCCAATGCAGAATGGATCTTTGCAGCAGCAGATGTTTCCGAGCAGATCTCCACAGCAAGTAAAGAAGCATCCGGAACCGGAAATATGAAGTTCATGCTGAACGGTGCACCGACACTGGGAACCATGGACGGAGCAAACGTAGAGATCGTTCAGGAAGTTGGAGAAGAAAATGCATTTATTTTCGGTCTGTCCGCTCAGGAAGTTATCAATTACGAGAACAACGGCGGCTACAATCCGATGGATTATTTCAACAACGACCAGGATATCCGTCGTGTCCTGATGCAGCTGATCAATGGAGAATATGCTCCGGATGATCCAGAAAGATTCCGTGATATCTACGATTCTCTGCTGAACACAAACAGCAGCGACAGAGCAGATACTTACTTCATCCTGGCAGACTTTAAGTCTTACGCAGAAGCTCAGGAGAGAGTAGAAAAAGCATACCGTGACGAAACAGGCTGGGCAAGAATGGCAATGATGAACACCGCATGCAGCGGCAAGTTCACATCAGACCGTACCATCCAGCAGTATGTAGATGAAATCTGGCATCTGGATAAAGTGACCGTAGAAGCATAAAAGAATGATAAAGAAATAGCAAAAATGGGCAGTTGGATATGAAAAAGCCAACTGCCTGTTTTTATCTTAGTCGGAGAAGACTCCTATAAGTGGCGAGCAACAAATTTGTCTTAGTGGGAGAGCAATCTCCGACTAAGATAAACGCTCCGCGAGAATGCACAGCGATTCTGTTGGGTAAATGTCAGCAAAGCTGACCAGAATCGCGTGCCAAGTCTCACGTGCGTTCGACTTGAAAAAAAAGAAAGAACATCATAGAAATATAGTTTCTTTCATATTCACTTCGCATAAAAAACCCAAAATCGGAAAAAATGAGAATAAGGTAACTGTTTGGTTGCAAATCTGAATTTATGAGGTGAAGGGATATGCAGAAGAAGGATGGAAAATGGTTTACGCGAAAAAAAGGTGCGATGTTGGTTCTGACTTTATGTCTTGTAGGGGCGGCTGCGGCAACGACCTACTATGCTGTTGATCTGTCGGATACGGCACAGGAACCGGCAAAAGAGCATATGGTGGATCTGAATGAAAGTCCTGTCGAAACAGAAGCTGAGGCGGTGATTTCATCAGAAGCGGAAGCAAATCTGGCTTCTCAGGCAAATGAGATGGATGTTGATCCGAAATCACTGGCAGGCGGCAATCGTCAGATAAGGGCAGAACAGGAAACAGCCGGGCAGGAAACGGAAGCAGAGACAGAAGGCATGGAGACCGAAAAAGTTTCCTCCGGACAGGTCAACGCAGTGGTCAGTCCGACGGTCAGCTTTGCGTCCACACAGGAACTTCAGTGGCCGGTAGCCGGCAAAGTGCTCATGGACTACAGCATGGATTCTACCGTGTATTTTGCAACGCTGGATCAGTATAAATATAATCCGGCACTGATCTTCGGGGCGGAAGAAGGAGCACAGGTCGTATCTGCGGCAAAAGGAATCGTTGATTCCATCACAACAAATGATGAAACAGGAACAACGATCCGCATGAATCTCGGAGATCAGTACACGCTGATCTACGGCCAGCTTGAGAATGTAGCCGTAGCAGAAGGCGATGTAGTCGAGAGAGGACAACTTTTAGGATACGTGGCACAGCCGACCAAATACTACTGCAAAGAAGGCACAAATCTATATTTTGCCATGGAAAAAGACGGAGCAGCAGAAGATCCGTTTCTGTATCTGGAATAATATGATGCCAGGGTCAAAAGCCTGAAACTACGATGTGCTTGTACAAAAGCCGTTTTAACATCAAAAAGAAAGATGATTCACAAAAAGTGAGAGAAAGCGTATACTATATTAGGCTATACGGTATCGTAAGGAGCTGCACGCAGCATACAATATTTGCAATCGGATTCATTTTACAGGTTTTATCTTAGTCCTTTGAGCTTGATTATGAAATAATGAAAATATACCGCTTTGCCGATTGCTTGAAATAATGCGGGGGAAATCCTCCGCTTTACATATACAAGATGTGAGATGACTCGCGTTTCTGATGGAAGAGAGCAAGCGATTTGTATCAGAGGCAGGAGCATGTCAAAATGCGAAGATATGAAACAGTTGAAAGTGAATGGAAAGTATGTGTTACACTTATATTTTAAAGTGCAGTGACGGCACGTATTATACCGGTTGGACAAATGATCTGGACAAGCGTCTCAAAGCCCATAACGGCGGGAAATCCGGTGCAAAATATACGAGGAACCGCAGACCGGTCACACTGGTCTATTATGAGGAATTTCAGGGAAAACAAGAAGCAATGAAGCGGGAATATGCGATCAAACAGCTGACGAGAAAAGAAAAAGAAAACCTGATCAAAGAAAAAAATATGCAGCAAAAAGGTTCTCAGGATACAGAAAGAGGCTCTGAGCAAAATCAGAACCTCTGAAATTTTATCCTTTTTCGGCAAGAATGCCAGAGGCATTTTTGAATAATCGAAATGATTTCACAGTCATTAAGCGATATAAACATACATAAGAATAAAGTGGCATGCACTTCCTGCCATCACGAACAGATGGAAGATCTCATGTGAGCCGAAATTTTTGTGCTTTGCATCGAACAGCGGAACTTTCAAAGCATAAATGATGCCGCCGACAGTGTAAATGATACCGCCTGCCAGGAGCCATCCAAAAGCTGCCGGAGAGAGCGAATTGACAATCTGTGTGAAAGCCAGTACGCAGACCCAGCCCATGCTGATATAAAGCACAGAAGAAAACCATTTCGGACAGGTGATCCAGCAGATTTTTACGATAATGCCGATCAGTGCGATTGCCCAGACAAGAGCGAACAGGAAATATCCGACCGGACCTTTCAAAACGATCAGGCAGATTGGTGTGTAGCTTCCGGCAATCAGTACAAAGATCATACTGTGGTCTAACTTGCGGAGAATACGATTTGTTCTTTCTGAAAGATTTAAAGTATGGTAGATCGTGCTTGCCGCATAGAGTAGGATCATACTCACAATAAAAACAGTCAGGGAAATCACATGGATATAATCCGGCTCATGCAGAGATTTGATGATCAGCGGTGTGGCGGCAAACATTGCCATCAGCATACCAATGAAGTGTGTGATCGCACTTCCGGGATCTTTGATTTTTTCTAACATAGTGAATACCTCCTTTGAAACATGATTCAAGTCAGATGACAGAATTGTGAGAGCAATTTTCAGATATTCGTGATCATACCTCATGACTTGAAAGCAATATAAAATAAATATTGAAATCAAAACCGTTACATGTAGTTTTGAATACTATGTGTAGTTATATGTATATTATACCGAAAACATAAAAAATGCAACCCTGTTTTTACAATAGCTAATAATCAGTCCGGGCTGTGCAGAAATTTACAGAGGATAATGCGAAGCATTGTTTGCCGGAATTGCATGTTGCTCAAATATGTGTCTGGTTTCAAATTAAAATGAACAGTTGAATTTCAAAACGGGATATGTTAAAATGACTGGCATATGTGAATTGTTACTCTTCCGCCTCACATTAGATAAATAAAGAGGCGGTATTTTTATGCCTTGTTTTTCAAATATAGTTGGGGACTTTTGCCTCCGACGTCATTATATGAACATATAAGCATTTTGTAGCTGTAAGTGCATGAAACACTGAGCAGTGAGGAGCGTTATGTCAGTGAGATTTGAAATAAAAGGGTATTTGCAACAGAAAGAAAGGATTTAATATATGGAAATCATAAAATTTGATACACTTGGACTTGACCCGAAGATTCTTCGAGCTATTACAGAGATGGGATTTGAAGAGCCAAGCCCGATCCAGGCAAAAGCGATTCCGGAAGTGATGGCCGGACATGACGTAATCGGTCAGGCACAGACAGGTACCGGAAAAACAGCAGCTTTTGGTATTCCGCTTCTTCAGAAGATCGACCCGAAGAACCGGAAACTGCAGGCAATCATTCTGTGTCCGACAAGAGAACTGGCAATCCAGGTAGCAGATGAGATCCGCAGACTGAGCAAGTTTATGCATGGCATCAAGATCCTTCCGGTATACGGCGGACAGGATATCGGAAAACAGATCCGTTCCTTAAAAGGTGGTGTGCAGCTTGTGATCGGAACACCGGGCCGAGTGATGGATCATCTTCGCCGTCGTACCTTACGTTTCGACAACCTTCACACGATCGTGCTGGATGAAGCAGATGAGATGCTGAACATGGGATTCCGTGAGGATATCGAGACGATTTTGAAAGATGCACCGGAAGAGCGTCAGACGGTTCTCTTTTCTGCGACCATGCCGAAGCCGATCATGGACATCACGAAAAATTATCAGAAAGATGCTGTTCTGGTTCGTGTCGTAAAGAAAGAACTGACCGTAAAAAATATCGACCAGTACTATTATGAAGTAAAACAGAAGAACAAAGAAGAAGTTCTCTCAAGACTTCTGGATATGTACAATCCAAAGCTCTCCCTTGTATTCTGCAATACAAAAAAACGTGTGGATGAGCTGACTGAGGCACTGAAAGGAAGGGGATATTTTGCGGAAGGTCTGCATGGAGATATGAAGCAGAGCCAGAGAGACCGTGTTATGAAAGGCTTCCGCAGCGGCAAAACAGAGATTCTGATCGCCACCGATGTGGCAGCCCGTGGTATTGATGTAGATGATGTAGAGGCAGTGTTTAATTATGATGTGCCGCAGGATGATGAATTTTATGTGCACCGTATCGGCCGTACCGGTCGTGCCGGTCGTGTCGGAAAGGCATTTACGTTTGTTGTAGGACGTGAAGTTTATAAGCTGAAAGACATCCAGCGTTACTGTAAGACAAAAATCTACGCACAGCCAATTCCGTCTCTGAATGATATTACAGCCATCCGTCTGGAAAAAGTGCTGGATGAGATCGACCATATCATTAAAAACGAAGACTTAAACCGCATGACACGTATCATCGAACAGAAACTTAACGAAGAAGACTACACAGCGATGGACATTGCGGCAGCATTTCTGAAGCAGGCACTGGGTGAAAATGACCAGAATAATGACCGTGGGCATATGGAAGATTTCGGTGATACCGGGGCAGAAGCAGGCATGGTACGTCTCTTCATCAACATTGGTAAAAAACAGAAAGTACGCCCGGGTGATATTCTCGGGGCAGTTGCAGGAGAATCCGGTATTCCGGGAAAACTGGTCGGAACGATCGATATGTATGACAAATATACATTCGTTGAAGTTCCGCGTGAAAATGCGGCTGATGTGCTCCGTGCCATGAAAAACACCAAAATTAAAGGAAAAACAATTAACGTAGAGCCTGCAAACGGAAGATAAAAAAGCGGACAGATATTGATTTTTTCAGAGGATTTCAATATAATAGTGAGAATGATATCAGAAGTGCAGTGGTTCTCGCCGTTATAGACGGCGGGTCATCCAGAGACATTTTTGAATCTGGAATTTAAATCAAAAGGGGTTTTCAGGAAGGTATGACAGATTTTTTAGTTCGCAGGTTTGTAAGAGACAGTGAAAACACAGAATCAACGGAGGTGCGTACCCGGTATGGGATTCTTGCCAGTGTCGTCGGTATTTTCTGTAATGTATTTCTGTTTGCGGCAAAGTTAATCATCGGTACGCTGATGCATTCTCTGGCAGTCACGGCAGATGCGTTTAATAACTTATCCGATGCGGCATCATCGATCATCAGTTTTATCGGGGTAAAAATGGCAGGGAAACCGGCAGATGCGGAGCATCCGTTCGGTCATGGAAGAATTGAATACATTGCAGCACTGATCGTATCGTTTCTGGTCATTGAGGTTGGATTTACTTTTTTCAAAACGTCAGCAGGCAAGCTGATGCATCCGGAAGATATCACGTTTGACTTGGTGCCGTTTCTGATCCTGATCCTGTCGATCCTGGTGAAATTGTGGATGGCAGCATTCAATAGAAAACTTGGTAAAAAAATAGATTCAAAAGTCATGCTGGCAACTGCGGCAGATTCCCTCGGAGATGTCATTACGACAAGTGCGACCGTTGTTTCTATTTTGATCTGTTATGTTGCAAACGTAAATATTGATGCGATCGCAGGACTGATCGTATCATTGCTTGTCATCTGGTCCGGATTTTCAATTGCAAAAGATACACTGGAGCCGCTGATTGGACAGAGGGTTCCGGCAGAATTGTATCAGAAAATTTCACAGATGGTAGAATCCTATGATGGTATTGTCGGAACGCATGATCTGATCGTGCATAATTACGGACCAAATCAGGGAATGGCAACCATTCATGCAGAGGTGCCGAACGATGTGAATATTGAAGTATCCCATGCAATCATTGACCGTATTGAGCGGGAAGTCGGAAAAGAGCTGAATATCACTCTGGTGATCCATATGGATCCGGTCGAGCTGCACGATGCGGAAGTACTTCGGTTAAAAGAAAAGACGGAACATATCATCAAAGCGTTAGACAGCAAACTGAGTTTTCACGATTTCCGACTGGTGAAAACAACGCCGGTCAATCTGATCTTTGATCTTCTTGTCCCGGCAGAATATACACAGAAAGATACCGACCGTGTATTGCATCAGCTGATGCAGCTGATCTCAGAAATGGAAGCTGGTGCAACCTGTGTGATCACCGTAGATCACAGCTTTGAAGCACCGGAAGAATAAATAAAATAACAAATAAAAAGCAATAAAAAAGCGAATCAAGGATACAATATCCGAGATTCGCTTTTGTGTTATACATCAGATGTGAGGTGACTACCGCCTCTGCAGGCGGCGAGAAACAAGAATGCCAGAGGCATTCTTGAACCAAAAGGTCTTTTGACCCGGGCATTTTCTGTCTTAAAGAATATCAATGTATTCTCCGGCAAGTGCTTTGTTCATGCTTCTTACGGCACAGAATTTACCGCACATACTGCAGGTATCGCTGTGGTCATCTTCCGGGCTTCTGCTGTCGCGGATCGCTTTTGCAGTTTCCGGGTCAAGGGCACATGCATACTGTGCATCCCAGTCCAGTTTCTGGCGGGCAGCAGCCATGCGGTCATCGATGTCTCTTGCTCCCGGAATACCCTTCGCAATATCCGCTGCGTGAGCTGCGATCTTGGAAGCGATGATACCTTGCTTGGTATCCTCCACATTCGGCAGAGCCAGATGTTCAGCCGGTGTAACATAGCAAAGGAAAGCAGCACCGTTCATAGCGGCAACTGCACCTCCGATCGCTGCAGTGATATGGTCATATCCCGGAGCAATGTCGGTTACAAGAGGACCAAGTACATAAAAAGGAGCACCCATGCAGATACTCTGCTGTACTTTCATGTTGGCGGCAACCTGATCCAGCGGCACATGGCCAGGACCTTCTACCATAACCTGTACATTGTGATCCCATGCACGTTTTGTCAGTTCTCCGAGACGAACCAGTTCTTCAATCTGACATACATCGGTTGCATCGGCAAGGCATCCAGGACGGCATGCATCGCCAAGAGAAATGGTCACGTCATATTCTTCACAGATATCCAGGATTTCATCATAATATTCATAGAATGGATTCTCTTCGCCGGTCATGGACATCCATGCAAATACGAGGCTTCCTCCACGGCTTACGATATTCATTTTACGTTTGTGCTTTTTGATCTGTTCGATGGTTTTGCGTGTAATACCGCAGTGCAGCGTTACAAAGTCTACACCGTCTTCTGCATGCATACGGATAACATCGATAAAATCCTTTGCAGTCAGTGTAGCCAGATCTCTCTGGTAATGGATCACGCTGTCATAAACAGGAACCGTACCGATCATAACCGGACATTCACTTGTCAGTTTCTGACGGAATGGCTGTGTGTTGCCGTGACTGGAAAGATCCATGATCGCTTCCGCACCGAGGTCAACGGCACTCATAACCTTCTGCATTTCGATATCATAATCCTTGCAGTCACGAGATACGCCGAGGTTGACATTGATCTTGGTACGCAGCATACTGCCGACACCCTCTGCACTTAAGCATTTATGGTTTTTGTTGGCACAGATTGCGACCTTGCCTTCAGCGACAAGTTTCATTAACTTATCAACATCCATGTTCTCTTTTTTTGCTACAGTTTCGATTTCCGGTGTTACAATTCCCTTGCGGGCTGCATCCATCTGAGTTGTGTAATTTCTCATCTCTTTTTTCCTCCGTTGGCATTATCCAAATCAGGTAATGGGTCGAAACGGGAACACGTTTCCTCTCAGCCGACTTCCGTCAGCTCCCCCTGGTTTATGTTGGTTTCGCATATAGATTCATCCTGCGTTTATGCGAATCGCTAATAAATTCTAACACCTGTGTATGATGTGTGCAAGTGTTTCTTGCAGGATCAGGAAGAATGTTTTGCAAGATAGCGATCATAAGCATTCTGATATATTTGAACAGCTTCATCGATCTTGTTTTTTTTCAGGGTGTTCAGATATTCTTCGTAATTATCAAAAGATTTGATCCCGGTAATGAAAGCAGTTGTGTATTCATACATACAGGAATTGACGTTCGCCATTATTTGAGACAGTCTGGTACGTTCTTCAGATGTAAAACTCAGACTGACCGGAAGCATATATGAAGTATCCGTGGAAGCCCATACATCGCACATAACAGCACTGGAAGGAGGCACACACTGAAGTTCCCGTTTCCAGTCAATATAAGCAGAAGGCAGGCCGGGAGCCAGCGTATAGTTTTTCAATGCCTGATAAAAAGTCAGTCCATCAGAATTATGCAAGATCAGATCGGTGAAAACAGGATTCTGATCTTTATCAAGGGTATAGGTTTTACCTTCTGTTCCGTAGCTTGCAAAGCGGGAACCTTCATCAGAAAATAAATAGTCAATCCACTTCAGAACAATTTCAGGATGTTCGCATTCGGAAGAGATGTAAAACATATTATCACTGATGCTGTATTTTTTCTGTATGTGCAGCGTATCATGTTCGTTTAATTTGGGCGGAGAAACAGCAATAACCTTAATATTCTGATCTTTTGCAGAAAGATCAGAAGGCATGGTATACATACCAAACCATGCACCGGAAGTGCCGCTGGCGATCATTTTACTGTCTGCATAAGTCGAGTTGCCTGTCATATAATCAACATCTATCAGACCTTTCTGATACCAACGGTTCATTAAAGTGAGATAATCCTTCCATCCCTGCCTGGCAGGTCCATAAAAGACCTTGCCGTCCATTTGAAAAAAATCATAACTGACTCCAAAACCGGCATTCAGACTTTCATCCTGTGCATAAGCATTGTATGAAATCCACAATGGGGCTGTGGCTCCTTTCCTTTCTTTAAATGCAGTGAGAACCGTTTCCCAGTCATCATAAGTGACAGGAATCTCAAGCCCCAGTTCATCCAGCCAGTCTTTTCGAATCTGAAGACCACACCATGGTTTTTGCGAGTTTTGTTTTATAGAATAAACAGCTGCAATTCGACCGGAATCCGTGTAGGCGATATCTTTTATGTCCTTTTGCTGAATGATCTTATAGTAATTCGGTGCATATTTTGGAACCAGTTCCGTCAGATCACAGATGTCCCCCTGAGCGATCGCATCATCCGCAGAAATATTCCCATAGATGGATGAAAAATTTCCGGCACCGATCAAATCCGGTACGGAATCGCTGTTTTGCTCAAAACGGTTTTGAATCTGCAGATTGGATAAAGAAGTGATCCAGTCAATATGGATGTTCGTTCTGTTTTCCAGTTCCTGGAAAAAGGCAGTATTATTCAGATCTCCGTTGCACAGCTCTGAAAGTTCAGAATCAATGGTATTCAAAAAAGAAAAACTCTGTCTGACTTCTGTAACCGGAAGAGAAGCATTTGTTTGTGTCCTGACAGAAAAAGCGTGTCGGACAAGAAAAATGCACAGACAGAAAACAATACAGATCAGTACCGGGAAATAGTAATTTCTATACTTGTGTTTCATAATTTCCTCCAGATAATAAGCTTTATTTTTAGTTTAATGTGTTGGAAGTAAAAAGTAAATACTCAGGAAAAAAATCATCAGCAAAAAAGAAAGAATCATAAATTTCCTTGCAAAACAAAAAGACAGACATTATATTAAAAGAAATGAGAAGAAATCTTTTTGTAAAGAGCAGGAGATAAAAACTTATGAAAACAGGAAAATCACTTACTTTTCGTTCTATTTTGATTTCTTATCTGGTATTATGCCTGGCAATGCTCACAGTTACGATCATCGGTTACAGTAGTTCGATCTTTTATGTGCAGAAAGAAATACGAAATTCAGCTGCATTGCGTATGAGAGAAGTTGTGGGGAAGATTGAAAATAATATTCGGCTGTCATATCAGTTGTGTGATACGCTTGCCGTCAGTGGTGGTTTGGATGATATTGCATTGATAGAAGGAAATTTTTCACCACAGCAGATTTTAGATTCTATGAAACTGAAAAATACAATGTCAGAATTGAATGTACAGAACAATCTCTGTCAGAATCTGCATATCTATTTTCTGAAGAGCGATTCCATTCTTTCTTCCAATTCGCAGCGTCGGGAAGGAAAAGAGGATATCAGCTTTTTCTGCCGACAGTATGGTATCACTGCACAGGATTTTTATTGTTGGATGACAGAAGAAAATCAAAAATCTTATCAGGTTTTATCAGATAATCAAATCTGGTTTTTCCGTCCGGTCAATGACACGCAGAATAATCGCATTGCCGTTATTTTCGCAGAGTACAGCGGAAGCCGTCTGATCGGCGATCCAGGAGCAGAAAACTGTATTTATATTGAAACGCCGGAAAAAGAAAATGTTATTTACAGCAGAAAATTGGAAGAAAATCAGAAAAACGGATACATAAAAGTAGAAAAACAGATGAGTATGTTTCAATGGAACTGCGATATGTATGTTCCGAATACCTTGTTTTATGGAGAACTGAGACGTTTTGCAATGATTCTAACGGCAGAACTTCTTATGCTGATCAGCGTGGCGGTTATCGGTTCCTGGTATTTTTCAAAAAAAACTTATGTCCCGGTGGGAAATCTGATCAGTGATAACAAAAAACTTTCGAAAAAAGTTAAAAAGAAAGAAGAGACCCGGGAATGCAGGGAATTGGAAAAATATCTGACAGGTGTGGTCAAAAATTTTCCATATGCAAGTCTGAATAAACTATCAGATCAAGAAAAGTATATAATGATCCAGTTTGCTTTTGATGGAAATGGTGATGCAGTTTTCAGAGATCAGGAAAAAAAGGAGAAACCGGAAGAGCTGGAGCATTTCGTGCTTGAAAATATTTTGAAAGAGCAGATTTTTGAAAAATATCCAGGAATCCTTTTGCAGCCGGAAAAAGATTTTGTGGCAGTTGTCAATCTTTCAGAACCGGAACATGATGAAAAAGAAATCCGCAGTCTGCTGAAGACGGTAGAACAGTTTTACAGCCGGACGTTTCATATTTCTGCCTGTATCATGATCGGAGAATGTCAGAGCGACTACAAAAAGATGAAAGAAGCGTATCATCTTCTGGAAGAGAGTATGCAGTATCTGGAGTTCTGGAGTACGAGTGCACCTGCCGGAGTCTATGTATATGGTGAGATGATGGATGCGGATGAAGACAGTCATTCCTCGGTTTACATGACAGGCAGCAGAAGACTTCTGAATTGCCTGGAGAGTGAAGATTTTGAAGGAGCATACCGGGAGCTTAACCAGATTTACCAGAGTGCATTTTCCAGAAATCAGAAAGAGCTGAGGATTAATCGCTATCGCATGTATGGTCTGATCGGAACCCTGATCACGACACTTGATATCAGTGCAAATGAAGAAGACAAAGCTTATTATCAGTCACTGAATTATGAAGAGCGTCTGTTTCGTATCCAGTCGATCCATGAGCTGCTGTCAGAAAGCAGGGCAATTTTTGAGGCGATCATTCAGTACAGACAGAATAAATCTGCAGAACGAGAACCGGAGTGGATGGAAGAAATGCAGGAATATATTCAGGGGCATTATCAGGACTGCAATATGAACGTGACCAGTCTGGCACAGGAATTTGGCATCAGTGTACCACACGTAAGCCGCAGCTTTAAAAACTTCCGTGATTATGGTGTACTGGAGTACATTCATAAAGTAAGGCTGGAACATGCAAAGGATATGTTAAAAAATGATGTACGCATCAAAAATATAGCACTTGACGTAGGTTATACCGATGCACAGGCGTTTACAAGAGCCTTTAAACGCTATGAAGGCATTACTCCATCGCAGTATAAAGAGCTGATATCAAAAAATGAAGCGTAAAATCAAAAACTGCTTCTTTAAAAAACATATTGTTTTTCCTATACTGAGAGCACAAACAAAGCACCGGATAAATAAGGTGTTTCCAGAAAAAGGAGGAAAAACAAAACATGAAAAAAGCAACAAGAAGTATTTTGAGTACGGTTCTTGCTGTCAGTATGGCGGCAACGGCATGCCCGGTATCTTTTGCGGCAACTACTTCCAATGAAGTGACAGCAAGAGAAAAAGCAAATGCAGCACTGGCAAGAGAAGCAGCTGCACAGGGAATGGTTCTTCTGGAAAACAAGAATAATTCTCTTCCGATTAAGACAAAGAAGCTGGCATTGTTCGGAGGCGGAGCTGTACGTACCGTCCGAGGTGGTACCGGTTCCGGTGATCCGTTTAACGGCGGACTTTCCGGTGGCGGTGATGTGAATGTAAACCAGAGTGAGAGATATAATATTAACATTTATAATTCTTTCAAAAAAGCAGGTTACGATATCACGACGGCAAGTATTCTTGAAAAATATGCAGAAGGATACGATGTAGAAAATGCAAAAGCAGCAAGCAATCCGATGGCAACCTTTGCTTATCCGGAACTTACCTTCACGGATGAAGAACTGGCAGCTTCTGCAAAAGATACGAACACTGCTGTTTATGTGATCTCAAGAAATGCCGGTGAAGGTGCCGACCGTGGAATGACCAAAAAGGTTACGGTAAATGAAGTAGAACATGAATTAGGTGACTATGAGTTAAGCGATGTAGAAAAAGAAAATCTGAAAAAGGTAGCCTCTACTTTTGAAAATACCATTGTTGTACTGAATGTAGGCGGTGTCATTGACACGAAATTCTTCGAGGAAACAGAAGGTCTGGATTCTCTGCTTCTGATGGGACAGGGCGGTCAGGAAGGCGGAAATGCACTGCTTGATGTAGTAACCGGAGCTGTCACACCTTCCGGAAAACTGACAGATACCTGGGCAGAAAATTATTCAGACTATCCTGCATCTGCCACGTTCGCAAAAGCAGACGGGAATAGTATGAAGGAATGGTACAAGGAAGGAATTTATGTAGGATACCGCTATTTTGATACGTTTGGCATCAAGCCGGCATATGAATTTGGTTATGGTCTTTCCTATACAAATTTTGATATCAATGTAAAGAATGTATCGGTAAATGAAGATAAGGTGACGGTAAAAGCAGAAGTTACAAACACCGGAAAAACTTACAGTGGAAAAGAAGTAGTACAGGTTTATTTCTCCGCACCAGACTCAAAAGATGCAGAAAAAGAATATCAGCAGCTGGCTGCTTATGGAAAGACCGATGAACTGGCACCGGGTGAAAGTCAGGTACTGACACTGACTTATGATACCGATGAGATGGCTTATTATAGTGAAGAAAAGGCATCTTACATACTTGACCCGGGAACCTACTATGTGCGTGTTGGTGATTCTTCCAGAAATACAAAAGTAGCGGCAGCGATCAAACTGAATCAGAGTGCAGTGACAGAAGTTCTGTCCAATCAGATGGAAGTTCCGGAAAGCGAAAATCTGACCGAGTGGAGCAAGGCAGGAAAAACACCATATACTTATGCGACAGAGCAGCAGGAAATGGCAGAAGCCCCGGTATTTACACTGGATGCATCCAAAGTAAAAACAGAAAATAATGTTTCTGAATATAAAGATGAAAAAGTTACTACTTACACAACAGATCCAGACTATAAGGCAGTTCAGGATTACGAAAAAGTAGAAGTTGTTACAGACAAAAAAGGTGCTACTTTAAAAGATGTTGTGGATAACAAAGTAACCATGGGCGAATTTGTGGCACAGATGAGTCTGGAAGAACTGGCAAAGCTGAACTGTGGAAGCGGCTGGGGAGTAGCAAATGAAAATGCTCCGATCGTTGGCTCCAACTCAGCAACCGTACCGGGAGCAGCAGGAGAAACGCTGACTTATGATCAGTATGGTATTCCGAGTATCGTTTTAGCAGATGGCCCTGGTGGTATCCGTGTAAAACAGAAATACGAGGCAAAAAATGTAGAAACAGGAGAAACAGCAACTTACTATCAGTACTGTACCGCATGGCCGGTAGATTTTGTTCTGGCACAGAGCTGGGATACGGATCTGCTGAAACGTATTGGTGAAGCATTTGGAAAAGAACTGGAAGAGATGAATATTACAATTCTTCTTGGACCGTCCCTGAATATCCACAGAGATCCTCTTTGCGGACGTAACTTTGAGTATTTCTCAGAAGATCCGGTCATTTCCGGTACGATGGCATCTGCAATCACACTTGGTGTGCAGGAAGAGCCGGGTGTAGGGGCATGCCTGAAACATTTCTCAGCAAATAATCAGGAAACAGACCGTTCCGGAACGGATTCCATTGTAAGCGAAAGAGCACTGAGAGAAATCTACCTGAAAGGTTTTGAAATTGCAGTAAAAGAATCCAAACCAATGTCCATCATGACATCCTACAACCAGATCAATGGCGTTCCGGCGGCAGACTCTTATGATATGAATACCAATATTGCACGCGGTGAATGGGGATTTGAAGGTCTGATCATGACCGACTGGAACGGCGGTGTATCTCACCCATCCACATCCATGCATGCAGGAAATGACCTGATCATGCCGGGCGGAGCATCCAAAGCAAACGAAATTATCATAGGTGCAGAAGATGTAAAACCGACCTTTGAAGCAAACGGACAGATTGGTTTGAAAGATGAACTGATGTATATGTTCAGTTATAAATCAGCAGCATGGGGCGATTTTGAAGTTTCAGCGGATGGAACACAGACAGCGGAAGCAAAACTGGGAGATGACTACACAGCAAGTGTAGGTGAGGATGGAAAGATTCTGGTAAACGGACAGGAAATTTACAGAGAGTATCAGGCAAATGTCTGGGCCGGAACAGGAAACTATAAAACACCGGTTACGACAGATGTGGCATCTGTAAGCGAAGATGGAAAAACCATTGTTTATAAAGGTACTTACAAAGAAAACAACAATATTTGCCTTGGTGATGTGCAGAAGAGTGCGATCAACAACCTGAAAGTCATTATGCAGTCAAGAGATATGGCAAGAATTTACGGTACAACAACAAGATCTTACACAGCACTCTGCGGTGATCTGACAAATTATCAGACAGTAAATAAATCAGAGATCACAACAGAACGTACTTTAAAAGAAAATCTGGATCAGGCAAAGAAGGATCTTGAAGAAGCAAAGAAAAATCTGGAAGAACTGCAGAAACAGAATGCAGCAAAAGATGCAGAGATTGCAAAAGCAAAAGCAGAAGTAGAAGCAGCAAAGAAAGATCTTCAGGCAGCAAAAACGGCAGCAAAGAAAGCAGCTGTGAAATCTGTAAAGAGTAAAAAAGCCGGAAAAGCAATCGTTACCGTTAAAAAAGTAGCTGGTGCAGAAGGATATCAGGTGCAGTATTCCCTGAAAAAATCCATGAAGAGTGCGAAAAATGTAAAAATCAAAAAGAACAGCATAACAATCAAAAGACTGAAAAAAGGAAAAACCTATTATGTAAGAGTAAGGGCTTTCAGTAAAGACTCCAATGGCAAACAGATTTGTACTGCATGGAGTACTGCAAAAAAAGTAACCATCAAAAAATAATACGAATCTCTTTTCATCATTCCTATATAAATACGAAATATCCCACAGATTTTTCTGTGGGATATTCTGCATATGAAATAAATTATCTGAAGCAGGCCAGAGGCATTCTTGAATCTTATACGATGCCGGTTGAAACAAGAAACAGGATCAGCATCACAACCGGTACAGCATAGCGGATCATAAAACAATATAGTTTTGCACGTTTGAAATGTTCGCCATTTCGTTCTACTTCATCAATGATCAGCTTAGGCCCTACAACCCAGCCGATCAGAATACTGGTCAGCAGTGAGATGAACGGCATCAGGAAGCTGTTGCTTATGTAATCCATGATATCCAGAAGCTGTGCGACGGTTCCGTTTGGAAGTTTTACTTCAAAATAAAGTACATTGTAGCCGAGGCAGATCAGCACTGCGGTAATAAGAGAATAAATTCCGATGACAGCACACATTTTCTGGCGTGACTTATGGAAAATTTCCATGCAGTTTGCGACCAGAGTTTCCATAACCGATACACAGGAAGTCAGGGCAGCAAAGCCCATCATCAGGAAGAAGGCAATGGCAATGATTCTGCCGATCGCACCCATGGATGCGAATACTTTTGGCAGCGAAATAAAGATCAGGCTCGGGCCGGAAGCCATTCCGTCTGTTCCAAGAAATACAAACACAGCCGGTATGATCATCATTCCTGCAAGAAATGCCACGCCGGTATCAAAGATTTCAATCTGATTGATCGATTTATTCAGATTGACATCATCTTTCACATAAGATCCATAAGTAACCATGATTCCCATCGAAACACTCAGGGAGAAAAATAACTGGCTCATCGCATCAAGAAGCACACCAAGAAAACGTTTCACGGTCAGCGAACTGAAATCCGGATATAAATAAACTTTAAGTCCCTGAAGTCCGGTGCGAACCGTTCCATTTGCATCGGTATACGAAAGCGTCAGAGAAAAAATCGCAATGCCAAGGATCAGCAGGATCAGTCCAGGCATAATGAAACGTGAAAATTTTTCGATTCCCTTTTCCACACCACGGTATACAACCCAGGCAGTTAAAGCCAGAAACAGCAGCATGAATACGATCGGCGAAACCTTGGAAGTGATAAAGGATGTAAAATAGCTGTCCTGTGACAGTATCGAACCATCTGAGACAAGATACGTGCAGAAATATTTTGTAATCCATCCGCCTATAACCGAATAGTAAGTCATGATCAATGCCGGAACAAGAAAAGTCAGGTATCCGAGAAATTTCCATTTTGAATTCAAAGTTCCGAAGGCTTTCAATGCATTTTGTTTTGTGTGGCGGCCGATGGCGATGTCAGTGGTCAGCAATACAAATCCAAAAGACAGCACCAGTGCAAGATAAACGATCAGAAACAGACCGCCGCCATCCTTTGCACATAGATAGGGAAAACGCCAGATATTCCCCACACCGACAGCACTGCCGGCAGCGGCGAGGACGAATCCGATCGAACCACTGAAGTTACTCTTTTTTTCTTTCATTTCATTCTTTACCTCGTTTTACTTTTTTGTTTGAACGCAGAGAAGCATTCCCCCGCTTCAAGTGTGCAGAGCACTAAGCGGATTGTGAATGTCCGCTTTACATTCAAGCCGAACGCACGTGAGACTTGCAGCACATGACATATTTTTCCGCACACTTCTGTAATCAGCAGGATGTTTGTGTCAGATTTTTCTGTATTATTTTAAGAAAATATGTCGGCAAAATCAAACACACAGAATTTCTTGTAAAGAAATTTTTAAAGAAAAAGTTTCTTTACATATTACAATTTGAAGTAAAAACAGATATAATAGGAAGAAGCGGATAAAACAGATCCGAAATATATATTTTTACGAAACAACGGTACAGATACAGAAACCGAAATCGGATAAAATTCCATAAGCATATCGGGGGTCTTTTTTAAAAAATCAGGCAATGAAAGGAAAAGGAAATGAGCAGCATAAATACACACGTCGGAAAAATGATCCGAAAATACCGAAAAGCAGCAAATCTGACACTGCAGCAGCTGGCAGATGCAATCCATAAAAGCCGTGCCACGATCTGCAAATACGAAAATGGTGATATCTCAATGGATATTGAAACTTTATACGAAATCAGTCAGGTTTTGCAGGTGTCTGTCCCGCAGCTGACAGACATAGGACGGCTGCAGGAAGAAGCAGATCACTCTTCTGCATACGCAGCCCGGAAAAGTCCGTTTTTCCAGGCAAAGATGTTATATTTTTATTTTTATGACGGCCGCTATAACCGTATGAAAGATGGTGTAATCAATATCCACGAAAAAGAAGGGAATGGCAGTTACCGTGCGACGCTTTCTATCTGTTCCGTATCCGGGAATGGAAGAAGCAGTGAGAGTTATTATAATGGAAGCGTTTTGTACAGTGATATGCTGATCCGATTTTCCTTTGTCAATCAGTACAATCCGCTGGAAGAAGATCTGCTTTATATTTTCAATCCGCTGGAGTTTCGAACACATACCGATGGGCTGCTTTGCGGTATCTCCAGTGCAGATCTGATGCCATGTGCATTCAAATGCCTGGTGGCACTGGAAAAACAGGAATTGAATGAAGAACTGCGGAAGCATCTGCTCTTTACCAAAACGGAGCTGCAGAGGTGGAAAAAACTGAATATGCTACTGATTGATAATTATGAGACAGGAAGCAGGCAGGTGTGATGTTATAACAGATAGAAGCGGTGTGATGCTGTAACTTTACAAGACAGGGATTGTCTGATAAACTTAAATTTAACAGAAAACCGGTGAAAATATTTGATAAGGAGAAGAAGGGTTATGAAAAAACAATGGATTGGATTTATCTTAGTCGGAGAAGACTCCCACTTCTATTAAGTGGCGAGCAACAAATTTGTCTTAGTGGGAGTGCAATCTCCGACTAAGATAAACGCTCCGCGAGGATGCACAGCGATTCTGTTGGGTAAATGTCAGCAAAGCTGACCAGAATCGCGTGCCAAGTCTCACGTGCGTTCGACTTGAAGATAGCCGGAATGTTAGTGGCAGCAGTACCAACAAATGTTAATGCTGAGGATTGTTACCATAACTGGTCTTATTCTGCAGATTACACAAAACTTGATGATACCTATCACCAGGCAGAATATTACTGTTATTACTGCAACGCAAAAAAACAGAAAAAGAAAAGCATACCTGGCTTTACGAAGAGATTTTAGGACAATAAGCGGGAATCCTCGGCAATTCAATTACCGAGATGAAAGTGCAGGAGTATGCATATCTGCACAATGCAAACAGTATAATAATCCTCATCCTCTGTTAAAATATAAATATAAAAAATAAATGCCGTAACCGGTATATAATAAAAACGAAAATATGTTCGGATAATTGTTGCACATTACAATTCAATATGATATACTATATGTATGAAAGAAAACCTAATACATTATAGGACTTGCGTGTGTAATATTAACTACCATATGGTATGGTCAGTGAAATACCGACGGAAGATATTAAACTCAGGAATTGAGGAATACCTAAAGGAACTGGTGCAGCAGATTGCTGAGGACAAGGGCTTTACTGTGTTGAAGGCGACCATGTCCACTGCTTTGTATCAGCTCCACCAAAACTTTCTATAACAGCAATCGTTAAGTATTTGAAAGGGATCACTGGCAGAAAACTGTTCGAATGTTTTCCGGAAATAAGAAACCAGCTATGGAAAGGAGAGCTGTGGAACCATTCTTATTATGTGGAAACGATCGGATCTGTATCTGAAGAAAATATCCGCCGTTATATGGAACATCAGAGCAAGTCGTATTAAGTTAAAGCGGACTGCAAATACCGATCCGCGTTACT
>NZ_WQNP01000093.1:0-1898 GCF_018783905.1 Ruminococcus sp. MCC718 | reverse complement strand
GAGTAGATATGATTTCGGTCAATCCAAAGCATACACGATAAAGCAGTAAGTAGAACTCGTGAGGGTCTACATTATCTCGGTGTGAGTATATTTAATCACATTTTGAGTGGCAGGCTAATGTGGGATTTGCAGAAACCTTCAAAGCTTTGTCTGACCCGGTACGGCGTGACATTCTGACATTGCTGAAAGAAGGAAGCATGTCAGCGGGAGATATCGCAGCACAGTTTGATATGACGGCAGCGACGATCTCCTATCACCTAAAGATCCTGAAAAAGTCAGGTCTGGTCTGCGAGACAAAGGAGAAAAATTATATTTACTATTCGCTTAACATTTCCGTGGTCGAGGAAGTGATGCTCTGGCTTGCAGAGCTGAAAGGAGAGAGTGAAGATGACGAAGAAAAATAAAAAGATCATTCTGATCACAAGCATGATTACGATTCTGCCGATTTTGGCGGGACTGATTTTATGGAATAAACTTCCGGAACAGGTGGCAACACATTTTGATGCCAACGGCATTCCAAACGGCTACAGTAGTCGGGCATTTGCAGTGTTCGGTCCATATCTGATCTGCCTTTTTGCACATCTGTTCTGTGCATTTGGAACACTGGCAGATCCGAAAAAACAGGCGATCGGGCAGAAGATGTACGCACTGATTTTATGGATCTGTCCGGCAGTTTCCCTGTTCTGTGCAGCCGCAATCTATGGTAATACCTTTGGAGTGGAATTTATGAAATCTTCCAGATTTGTGATCATACTTCTGGGACTTCTGTTTTTGCTCGTCGGCAACTATCTGCCGAAATGCCGCCAGAATTATACCGTTGGCATAAAGGTTCCGTGGACACTCGCCAGCGAAGCAAACTGGGATGCAACCCACAGGATGGCAGGAAAATTGTGGGTTGCAGGCGGCGTGTTGATTCTTCTGCTGGCCATTCAGCCGTGGATCCCGGCATTTCCGATAAGTCTGGTGCTCATACTTGCGGTCACATTTATTCCGATGATCTATTCCTTTGTATATTATCTGAGAAATAAAAAGTAATTTCACAGAGATTTTGTGAATTTATGGGAAAATCCTCCGATAAAGCCGTTTTTACGGTAATATCGGGGGATTTTTTGTCAGAGTGCGTTGACGAAATATAGGTGAAATCATATAATAAAAAGTAATACAAAGATGCCGAAAACAGCGTATAAACGAGGAATATAGATGAAAAACACAAAGAAAAAAGGATTTACTCTGACGGAGTTGATGGTCGTACTGGTAATCATTGCGATCATTGCGGCGATCGCAGTCCCTTCTTTTATAAAATACTGGAGGATTTCGGAGTTTCACCATCGAAGATCCGATCGAGTACGTGTATGAGAGTAAACAGTCCCTGATCCATCAAAGAGAAGTTGGCGAAGATATTACCGATTTTGCGTCTGCGATCCGCAGTGCCCAGCTCGCCGGAACCTTAAAAGGAATCGTCAGCCAGTGCCTGATCCCATGCGGCGGTGGAACAGCTCGCGTGGCAGCGACCGAACTTCTTGTCGGTACGGATGCCATCCTCAACCTCGTCCGCGAAGGAAAGGCACACCAGATCCCGGCAATGATGCAGACTGGAAGCAGCAGCGATATGCATACCCTGAATATGGATCTGTCCAGACTCGTGCGGCAGGGATTTATCACAAGAGACGATGCGATCGCTTATACCAACAATAAAGCAGAAGTTGGACAATATTTATAAAAAGATACATATTGAATATTTATAAAAACCTTTAACCTTGGTGTGATTTCGCCGCAAAGAAATTAAAAACCTCCGGAGTGCAGTCCGGGGGTTTTTGTTTGGTGCGCCTAGCGGCGCACGTTTCTAACGGGTTAAAGTCCCGAATCCGCCCGGTAGTGGGAAGGATATAGCCGAAGGC
>NZ_WQNP01000092.1:0-227 GCF_018783905.1 Ruminococcus sp. MCC718 | reverse complement strand
GGGATATAATCCTTATGCTTTCTTTTTTGAACAAAGAAATTTGCCACGACTTTAAAATCACTGTGGAAACGGCTGATCTCCTCTTCTGTAAGCCATGCGATCTCAAATACTTTCATTTCATAATCATTGATGTACTCTTCCAGTCCTTCCGGGATTTTCATCAACCCTTTGATATTCTTTTTGCCATACCAGTGATGATCCGTACCGAAGTACAATACAATTGTCAT
>NZ_WQNP01000091.1:32866-33926 GCF_018783905.1 Ruminococcus sp. MCC718 | reverse complement strand
GACAGGAACAACAGGTCAAAGGTGTTACCAGAACGAACCAGCCAAATGTAGTGGAATCCAGAAGTAATCAAAAGAAAACAGCCATACAGAAACAGGTTAACCAAAAACAGAATCTTAAGACTGTTACGAAGCAACCAGAGAAAGGACGGAAGAAATGAGATTAAAACGTATCCTTATCATAGGTACGATATTTCCTGTCCTTTTCTCCATCGTCCTCTTTTTCGGGATATTGATTTCCGGCGAAGATGACGACAGTTCCAACAGCTATTCGCCTGTCTACTCTGGCATGAATCTGTCAGCCGATGTCCTCAAACATCAGCCGATGGTAGAAAAATATGCCAGAGAAAACGGTATCTCGGAGTATGTGAACGTCCTGCTTGCCATCATACAGGTAGAAAGTGGCGGTACGGCTATTGATGTCATGCAGTCCAGCGAAAGTCTGGGACTACCGCCAAACTCATTAAGTACAGAAGAATCAATAAAGCAGGGGTGTAAATATTTTGCGTCCCTGCTTTCTTCCTGTAAAGCAAAAGGCATGAATGACATTAACGTGGTCATTCAATCTTATAACTATGGTGGTGGCTATGCAGACTATGTGGCGAAAAATGGAAAAAAGCACAGCTTCAACCTTGCAGAGAATTTCGCAAAGAATAAATCCTGCGGTACAAAAGTGACCTATACGAACCCGATAGCGGTCAGTAAAAATGGTGGCTGGCGGTATAACTACGGAAATATGTTCTATGTGGAGCTGGTCAACCAATATCTGACCGTGAAGCAGTTCAGCAACGAAACGGTACAGGCTGTTATGAATGAAGCGTTGAAGTATCAAGGCTGGAAGTATGTCTACGGTGGCAGTAACCCGAACACCTCTTTTGACTGTTCTGGTCTTATCCAGTGGTGCTACGGAAAAGCCGGAATCAGCCTGCCACGAACCGCACAGGCACAGTATGACGCAACCCAGCATATCCCATTGTCACAGGCACAGGCTGGCGATTTGGTCTTTTTCCATTCCACCTACAATACCAGTGATTATGTTACCCATGTAGGAATCTATGTGGGA